>JAEZHR010000092.1 GCA_023416415.1 Pseudomonadota bacterium | reverse complement strand
GGAATGCCGCGCGGAACCGTTACTCCGAACTTGCGGAGAATTTCTTTGCCCTGATACTCATGGATCTTCATGCGAGCTTCCCTTCAGACGCTATTGGATAAAAACTGGATTGGATGAAACTAGGGGCCTTCCGACGTTTCGAGCGGCTCGCCAGATGTTTCCACCGGCTTGAGCGCCCAACGGGGGTAGTACTTCGCGACGGCGGGGCCGTCGGTGCGCAACGCGTGACAGCGGTCTAGCTGAAACGGTTTTTCTGTCTGGTCGCCGGCTTGCTTGCCGTCGCGCGTGGCAAACACGTCGCCGGCGAAGGCCTGGATGGCTGCCGTCGGCAGCACCTGGGCAAGTTCGGTGAGATGGGTGCAGCCCTGAATGCCCCCTAATCGTTGCCGGATACCGTCACGGAAACCGCGCAGCAGGTTCAGGCCGACAAGTCCGGCGTAGGCCGCGCCGATGGTCTCGCAATAGCCGGGGTAGGGAACGGCATCGGACGCCGCTTCGGCGGCCACGATATTGAGCGCCGTATCGATCGTCACCCGCAGCACGAGGTCATGCACCGGCGCGCCTGCAGGGCGACTCCCGGAAGCCAACTGGATCTCGCGGGTCTTGGTGTCAGTGATGCACGCGTCAAGGTCCCATAAACCGTCCTCCCGCGCATAGGCTTCAACGCGGACGTTGCGCACGTGCTTGAGCGTACGGGGGGAAGTTGACGAGGACAGGGGCATAGAGGCGAAACGCCTTTTGAGGGCGGCAATGGAACGCCGCATTTGCGAGTCGTTGTCGCAGTTTCTACGACAACAGCCGCTCCTGCGGCGCTGCAAAAAACCGGAAGAGTTTAGCACAGCTCACAAACTCATAGTCACCAGGACGTGCCGCAACGCAGCCGAAGGCGTATGCAAGACCTGCGGGGCGGGGCTCAGGTTTCGGGGTCTTCGCTGCAACGCATCGCGGCCTGGATCGCACGCGACGAGAATCCGCGCTGCTGCAGGAAGCGCATCTGCCTGGCGCGCTCCACAGCATCGGTCGGGGGATGGGAGAACTTGCGGCGCCAAACCGCGATGGCGCGCTCGCTTTCGTCCTGGATGAGCGATTGGCGGACACTGTCGATGGCGTCAGCGTCAATGCCGTGAGATTGAAGTTCCGACAGGATGCGTGCGTTGCCAAACCGTGCTGCACGCCGGCGCACCAGGGATTCGGAGAAACGCTCTTCAGAAAGGAGCTTGGCTGCGCTCAAGACATCGAGTACGGCATCGACATCGTCACCTTCCTGCGCATGGCGAGCCAGCTTGCGCGCGAGTTCGGACCGGCTGTGTTCGCGTGCCGACAAATACTTCAGGGCCCGCGCCTTCAGACTCATTTGCATTTTTGCCATGATGGTCTGAGGACACGAGCCCTTTCACGTGAAGTAATCGAAAGTAATCGGAACGCTTGAACGGCGCTGCTGTGGGGCTTATTCGGCTGCGGCGGCTGTCATCGGCGGCAGCTCGCGCACACCCAGCGCAGCACGCACCTTGTTTTCGATCTCGTAGGCGAGGTGCGGATTTTCCTTCAGATAGTTGCGCGAGTTGTCCTTGCCCTGCCCGATGCGCTCACCGTTGTAGCTGTACCAGGCGCCGGACTTCTCGACAATCTTCGCATCCACGCCCAGATCCAGGATTTCGCCTTCGCGCGAAGTCCCTTCTCCATACAGGATGTCGAAGTGCGCTTCCTTGAACGGCGGAGCGACCTTGTTCTTGACGACCTTCACCCGGGTTTCATTGCCGATGACTTCGTCGCCGGACTTGATCGAGCCCGTGCGGCGGATGTCCAGACGCACCGAGGAGTAGAACTTGAGCGCATTGCCGCCGGTAGTCGTTTCGGGGTTGCCGAACATGACACCGATTTTCATGCGGATCTGGTTGATGAAAATGACCAGAGTATTGGTGCGGTTGATGCTGGCGGTCAGCTTGCGCAGCGCCTGAGACATCAGGCGGGCCTGCAGGCCGGGCAGGGAGTCTCCCATGTCGCCCTCGATTTCGGCGCGCGGCGTCAGCGCGGCGACCGAATCCACCACCACCAGATCGACGCTTCCGGAGCGCACGAGGGCGTCGGTGATTTCCAGCGCCTGCTCACCGGTATCCGGCTGGGAGATCAGCAGATCGGACAGATTGACGCCCAGCTTCTGCGCATAGACCACGTCGAGGGCATGCTCGGCGTCGATGAAGGCACAGGTGCCGCCCAGCTTTTGCATTTCGGCAATAGCCTGCAAAGTGAGTGTTGTCTTGCCCGAAGATTCGGGGCCGTAGATTTCGACCACACGTCCGCGCGGCAGACCGCCCACGCCCAGTGCGATATCCAGGCCGAGCGAGCCGGTGGATACCACCTGAACTTCCTCGGCCACGGCGCCATCGGCCATGCGCATGACCGAGCCCTTGCCGAACTGTTTTTCGATCTGGGCCAGGGCGGCGGCGAGCGCCTTGCTCTTTTCCGGATTGGCAGCCACTTTCTTGTCGTCCATGGGAATTCTCTCGACGGTTGAATTGATGAGCGGAGCAGCGCCGATTTCGGCTATGCCGCCTACACAAACGGTACTGTATGAAAAAACAGTGGAATATGCAAGCACGGCGTTGCGTGTTGCTGTAAATATAATTTCCCGGCTTCCAGCTTCGGTTTGAACGCGCCTTGCCGTGTTTTCTGAAAAGCAATAGACTAGCCCGAGAACTTCGGATTCATTTCATGCGCATCCTGCTTGCAGAAGATGACAGTGTACTCGCCGACGGGCTCACGCGCTCCCTGCGTCAGTCCGGCTATGCAACGGACTGCGTAAAGAATGGACTGGAAGCGGACACCGCTCTTTCAACCCAGGATTTCGATCTGTTGATCCTTGATCTGGGACTGCCGAAACTGCCCGGATTGGAAGTGCTGCGCCGGTTGCGCGCGCGCAATTCCCGGCTCCCGGTACTGATCCTGACGGCTGCCGACTCGGTCGAGCAGCGCGTCAAGGGACTCGATCTCGGGGCCGACGACTTCATGGCAAAGCCTTTTGCGCTGTCGGAGCTGGAGGCGCGTGTGCGCGCGCTCACCCGGCGCGGGGCCGGCGGCGGACCGACCGTCATTCGCCATGGCCCGCTGTCGTTCGATCAGGTCGGCCGCACCGCCTACCTCAACGAACAGATGCTCGATCTGTCGGCGCGCGAACTGGGTCTTCTGGAAGTGCTGCTGCAGCGCACCGGACGCCTGGTGTCAAAAGAACAGCTGGTCGACCATCTGTGCGAATGGGGTGAGGAAGTTTCCAACAATGCCATCGAGGTCTATGTGCATCGCTTGCGCAAGAAGATCGAGATCGGCGGCATCCGTATTGCAACCGTGCGCGGTCTGGGCTACTGCCTGGAGAAATACCCGGATTCTGCAACGCCGTCTGCGTCGGCAAGTTGATGGCGACGGCGAGCGACGGACCGCACCCGGCGGCGTCCCCGGCGGATGCAGTCGACGACACGGCAGACGCTCCCTCGCTTTCACCCGCTGAGCCTTCACGAAAGCGTGAACGCGTCCAGCGCTCGCTGTTCGGCGAAATCCTGGACTGGATGCTGGTGCCCCTTCTGCTGCTGTGGCCCATGAGCATCGCTCTCACCTATCTCGTCGCCAAGTCTATCGCCAACCAGCCTTTTGATCGCGCGCTCGACGATGCCACCGTCGTGCTGGCGCAGCAGATCCGTGAGGTCGATGGCCGGATCGTCACCCAGCTGTCGGACGCTGCCTCGCGCATTCTTCGTGCCGACGAAATCGACAAGATCTACTACCAGATCGTCGATACGCGCGGCATGCACGTCGACGGTGACATCGCCCTTCCG
>JAEZHR010000378.1 GCA_023416415.1 Pseudomonadota bacterium | reverse complement strand
ACCTGGTTCTGTGTCAGCCCCAGGCAGCGCAGCATGGCGCAGGCATCCAGGTGCCGCAACATGAAGCGCCGCGCGGCCATCGCAATGGCAACCGCCGCCAGCATCGCCGACAACAGCCCCACCAGCGACAGGAATTGCTCTGCACGATCAAGCGCGGTGCGCATCTGCGGCTGCCCGGCTTCCAGCGACTCGATGCGCACGCCCTTGATGCGCGCATCATCGATGCGCCGCTCCACCCAGCGCTGGAAATCCCGCACCTCTTCCGGCTCACCCGCCGCCAGCAGGCGCCAGGACACGCGCGACCCGGGCTGCACCAGTCCGGTTGCATCGAGATCGGACAGATTGATCATCACGCGCGGCGCAAAGCTCAGAAAGCCGGCGCCCCGGTCCGGTTCGACCGAGATCCTTTCAGCAATCGTAAAACGTGCATCGCCGAGGTGAATCGTATCGCCGGGGGCAAGCTGCAGGCCGGCCAGCAAGCCGGCATCGACCCAGGCGGTTCCGGGTTCGGGCACCCGTGCAGCCGGCGCATCGCCGCCATCGGACGTGGCCAGACGCAACGTTCCGCGCAGCGGATAGTCCGTCGAGACCGCTTTGAGTGCGACCAGCAGGCTTGCCCCGTCAGCCTCCTCGCCAGCGATCGCCATGCTGGGGAAGGTGACGGTCTCGGCCAGTCGCAGTCCACGCCGGGCGGCTTCGGTACGCCATTCCTGCGCAATGGGATTGTCGGCATTGACGACCAGATCGGCCCCCAGCAGCTGATGGGCATCGCGGTTCAGTCCCTCGCGCATGCGGTCGACGAAGAATCCGACCGAGGACAGAGAGGACACCGCCACGATCAGGGCGAGCAGCAGGAATCGCAGCTCGCCGGCGCGCCAGTCACGGCGCGTCATGCGTAGTGCTTGCAGGAACATCAGACGCTCAGCTTTCGAAACAGCCAGCGCAGCCCGCGCCACAGCTTTGGCAGGAGCCACACGGCAAGGAGGAGGAACAGCAGCAGGAAAGCCGCCAGCAGCCAGGGATGGAAGAAGGCGGCCCACAATGCCGCCAGCACGACCACGTCTTCGGAAACCGACGCGGCCCAGTTGGAGAACGGTTCGGGCGAAGTATTGATCAGTGCCCGGCTGCCGGCCTTGGTCGCGTGCGCACTGGCGGCGAAGCTGCCGCCCAGGAGCGCTGCCACCGCTGCCCATTCAGGCGCGAGCTCGCCGATGGCCGCAGCGCCGAGGATGGCGCCGGCGGGCACACGAATGAAGGTCTGCACCGCATCCCATCCTGAATCGATGCCCGGCACCTTGTCGGCCAGGAATTCCACCAGCAGCAGCGAGCCGGTCACCGCCATCACCCAGGGGGATTGCAGCACCTGCAGCGCCTGCGGCAGATCGATCCAGCCTGCGCGGCCGAACCAGCCGGCGATGAACAACGTCATGTACAGCCGCATGCCGCTGGCCCAGGACAAGCCGCCGGCCAGCGCCGCGGCGGACAGCGGATCACCCATGATGTTCACCATTGCGCGCGCGGTCGAGTTCACGCGAATGCGGCACCGAAGGCAATCGCGCCACCAGCATCAGCACGCCGGCCGCCATCAGCATCACCGGGAAAATGAAACGCCAGGGAAGATCGTAGTACTGACGCATGAACGAAAGAATGCCAGCCAGAATCAGTAGCGGTCCCGCGACTATCGAAGACTTGGTGATGCCGTCAAGCAGCAGGATGGCAATGCCCGCCCCGGTCAGGCCGCTGATCCACAGCCAGTGCACGCCAGGCAGCCAATCCAGGCTGTTGAGCAGCCAGGCCGCGCCAAGCGTAATCAGGATGACGGGGAAGACGGCGTCTTTCATTGGCGGTTCTATGCGGTCTCGGCGAAGAAACGGTCGACTTCGTCCAGGAATGCCTGCTTGCGGCCCGGCTCAAGGAAAGCGGCCGTGAAGCTGTTGCGCGCCAGCCGCTGCGCATGCGCGCGCGCAAGCGGCAAGGCCTCGAACATCTGGAGATAGTTCTCGTTCACGTAGCCGCCGAAATAAGCCGGGTCGTCGGAATTGATGGTGATCATCAGGCCGGCATCGAGCAGGCGGGCGAGATTGTGATCGGCGGCCCGATCAAACACTCGCAGTTTCACGTTGGACAACGGGCAGACCGTCAGCGGCACCTGCTCGCGTGCCAGGCGCGCGGTCAGCTCCGCATCCTCCAGGCAACGCACGCCGTGATCGATGCGTTCGACTTTAAGCACGTCGAGCGCTGCACGGATGTACTCTGGCGGACCTTCCTCACCGGCATGCGCGACCAGATGCAGGCCGAGTTCGCGGCAGCGCGCGAAAACGCGGGCGAACTTCTCCGGTGGATTGCCGCGCTCGGAGGAGTCGAGGCCGACGCCGATGAACTTGTCGCGATGAGGCAGCGCCTGTTCCAGCGTGGCGAAAGCGTCTTCTTCCGGAAGGTGGCGCAGAAAACACATGATGAGCGCGGCGCTGATGCCGAGCCTTTCACGCGCATCGTCGAGTGCCCGGTGCAGGCCGTTGATCACGGTTTCAAATGCAACGCCGCGCTCGGTATGGGTTTGCGGATCGAAGAACAGTTCAGCATGACGCACATTGTCGTCATGCGCGCGCTGGAAGTACGCCCAGGCCATGTCATAGAAATCCTGCTCCTTGAGCAACACCGACGCGCCTGCATAGTAAATGTCGAGGAAGCTTTGCAGATCGGAAAAGGCATAGGCCCTGCGCAACGCTTCGACCGAGGGAAAATTCAGCGTCACACCCTTGCGCTCGGCCAGTGCAAAGAGCAGTTCGGGTTCGAGCGAACCTTCGATATGCATGTGCAGCTCGGCCTTGGGCATGCGTTGCAGAAGGGTGCGCAGTGTGGCGTCCATCAACTTTCCTCTCCGTGATTGCATGGATGCGATTGTACGTGCATCGCAGAAAATCCGGATGGATCACAGCCCTTCCATTTGCATGGCGGCTCACATGATCGCGCCGCGCCCCACCTCCGCGTGCGTCCTCTCGTATAGTCCCTGACACGGCGCGCAACGCTCGGCGGTCGGTTGCGCCTTCAGCCGCTCAACCGGGATCTCGTTTCCACACTGCGAACACTCGCCGTAACTCCCCTCCTCCATGCGCTTGCGGGCGGCGCCAATGGCACGCAGTTCGGCGAAGTCGCGCGTCATTTCCGCGTTGCCAAGGTCGAGGGCGAGGTTGACGAAGGAGGCGTCGGCAGGGTCCGGCACTTCGGGCGCATAGTCCGTGAGATCCCGCTTTTCTCCGGATTCACGCTCCAGATCCGCACGCAGATCCTCTTCGCGGCGGTCGAGCATCTGCTTGATCGTCTGCAACAGCTTGTCGTTCAATATAGTCATGGCAACGCTCCTTTCCCGTGTTGCAGCGAAAAGCGTGCCGGGTCCGGCTGCCATGAACCTGCCATCCTGCGCTACGCCAGCATGAACTTTTTTACCGCCGTTCTTCCCTTTTTGCACGGGCTTTGACCCAGCTTCAAACGTCGCCTGCAAATGCACGCCCGCGCGGTGATGCCGCCTACAATTCAAACATGTGCGGTCGCTTCGTCATGCATCATCCCTGTTCCCTGCTTGCGCAGTGGTACGACGCCACGCTCAATGCCGAGCTGCCGCTGCGCTACCGCATCTTGCCAGGCAGTGCGGTTCATGCGCTGCGTGCGGTCGAGGGACACCTCAGGCTTGACGCTATGCGCTGGGGCTTCATCCCGAGCTGGGCCGAAGATCCGGCTTGCGTGCCGATGCTGCACAACGCGCGCGGCGAAACCGTGGCCGAGAAGCCTATGTTCCGCCAGGCCTTTCGCCTGCGACGCTGCCTGGTTCCGGCTTCCGGCTTCTTCGAATGGCAGGTCGTACCCGGCCAGAAGCAGCGCCGGGCCTGGTATTTGAGCCTGCGCGATGGCTCGCCGATGTCCTTCGCCGGCCTCTGGGACGGTTTCACTGCGTCGGACGGCTCCAATATTCAGACCTGCGCCATCGTCACAACCAAGGCCAACGCACTGGTCGAACCCATCCATGCGCGCATGCCGGTATTGCTCGCGCGCGACGACTGGGCACGCTGGCTCGACGCCGACACACCGGTGGCCGATCTGCTTGCCCTGCTGCAGCCGGCAGCGGTCGACGCAATGCAAATGTGGGAAGTGGACGACAGCACTCAGGGTGATGACGATGCCCTGCTCGCCCCCATGAATGGCTGCGCGGCAAGATCCGAGCGGGCAACGGTCGTGCTCTGATCTGGCCTGCCCTTTGCTGCTCGCATTCTCTGCGCTGGAAAGGGGGCCACATGAATCTGCCAAGAAACCAGTTCGGAATTCCTCAGTATCCTGCTGGCGATGCCCGCCGGCTGCTGGTTTTGCTGTGCGCGATAGACCTGCTGGAGCGCCCCACGGCGGACGCCATCGCCGATCTCACCGGATTCGAGCGCGAAAAGGTCGATGCTGCAGTCATGCGTCTGCGCGAGGAGTTCGGCGTCGGCCTGGCGCGCGTGGGCGAGGTCTACCACATCGAGTCCTGGGGAGCGGTACTGCAGCCACGCGGCGTGCATCGGCATGCCCTGCAGCGCTGAACTTGCACCGGAGGGCGGTATCGAAACGGCATCATGCCTATGGAGATCGCCATGAAGCAGGATCGCAGGAGTCGGCAGAAGCGCGCCGCCGCGCCGCGCCAGCCTTACATGGGGACGCTCGGCGGACAACCACTGGACGGCAGCCAGTACGTGGACGTGGTCGAAGAGCAGGTCTATGCCGAAAGCCGGCCGTCTCCGGACGCGCGCGAGCCGCATGATGCGCAACCTCCCGAAGCGGGCAAGGCCTCGCGCAACTAGACGACACCCTATGTTGCACAAGCTTGGCGGCGCCGTAGGTGCTCCTGCGTCGCCTTGATTTTAATCAGCGCACTCTTTCTTTTTCGAATCAATCACTTGCGAAGAATGCATGCCGCTTGTCCACAGAGTTTTCCACGGCGTACGTGGACAGTTCAGCGGCTGGATCGCGGAAAGACCTGCAGCTCACGCTTGTCTGCGCACTAGTGTCTGTACGCTTGTGCCTGAACCTTGCCGCGCCTTGATTTTAATCAGCCAAAAGTTTTCCTTTCGGATCAATCACTTGCGAAGTGTGCATGCCGCTTGTCCACAGAGTTTTCCACGGTGTACGTGGACATTTCAACGGCCG
>JAEZHR010000322.1 GCA_023416415.1 Pseudomonadota bacterium | reverse complement strand
AGCATCACCAAGGCGGGGACGCCGGCAGCGGGCGTACTGGTGAGTCAGTTGCCGAAGGCGTATCTCAGATTGGGGTTGGGGGCGGGATGGATGGGTGGCGTGGGGGCAGGCCTGGATTTTCTAGTGGCAAGGGCGAAAATGAAAGTCGTTCTGGAGAACGACGATACAGATGCCGCTGCTCTGTATAGGACATCTGCAGCGTTGCATTTCGGTGGATCTTTGGCGCTGTGTTCCGGTGCCTGGATGTCTTATCGCTCGGCGCGGCTTACGCAGGGGGGCGTGCAAGGCGCGGTTCGCATTCTCAGCGTCCGGTTCGCGAGCAGTTTCGCCGCGGCTGGGATTGGCATGAGCGCTACCGGCATTGGCATGTTCCTGTGGGTGGCTGGCGTAGGCTTTAGCGTGGTGGCCGCAATGCTGGAAGACGACGAGAACGAAATCTTCCTTGAGCGAAGCTATTTCGGTTATGGGCGTAACACGCAGTTGGGGAAATTCTCAAGCCTTGAAGACGAGATACAGGCGCTGGCTACGCTGGCACGCGGTTTCCGCGCCGAACTGGAATGGGAGGATAACTGGGCCGAACCGGACGTGATCACGGTGCGCCTGCAGACCATCGAATGGGACCGCAAGCAACGGGGCATGAGTTTCATTCTGGAAGGCTTCGATGCCACCAACGGCAAGCTGGTGGCACGTCTTGCCGAAGGGGAGCTGGACGATCCAATGGAGAAGAACGGCATGTTCGAAGCGGTGAGCAGATTCAGCTTGACGCATGCCGGCGTGAAGGCGGTCAAGCTGACTTTCACGCTATGGGATACCCGGTTCCGCTTGCCTGATACTCCCCTGGTCACTAAGCCGGGCGTGTTCAGACGCTCCTGCGCAACCAAGATTGCCGAGGACTTCATCTGGATGGAGGACTAAGCATGCTGAACGCGTTGAGCATCCAAGCCGCACAGCCTTTGGAACCACCGAACCTCCATCCTCATCTGGTGCTGCCGACGCTGGAACAATCAGCTAGTCGGCGCGCTCATGCGCATGGAACCATCCACAAGGTTTACCCGCACGGCATCCAGTTCATTGATCAGATGTCTGAGGCGGCGGGGATTATGGCGATGGGTGCCGGAGGTTTAGCGCTGATATCGGGTTGTTTTTTTTCGTCACGTCCTTTGAAGGTGGTTCATTCAGCCCTAGTTGGTTTGATCTGTCCTGCGCGTTCTTCTCCCTATGCTTCGCCCGCCTCGACTTCATCGGCTACCGCTACCAGCCCGTCCTGTTCAACCGCGCCACCGGCAAGGTCCACGTCTTCCTCGACGAAGGCACGCAATTCTGGGAAATCTGGCGCTGGTTCGGTCTCACCCGTCACAGCATCCACACCTACGACTGGGCGTGCGTGCGGGGTGAAGTGGCCGAGCTGACGGTGCTGGGCGGCGGCGATCTGCCGCGCAGGGAAATGCTGTTGATGCTGGCCTTCACCGAGGCACCGGGCAGCAATCGTGTCGTGGCACGCGTTGGTGTCGGTTACACCGACAGGTACGTCGGCACCGAAGCCGCGGAGCAGCGCTTCGAACATATCCGTCGCTACATGCAGCTCCAGGGTCCACCGATTGCACCGGAAGATCACCTGTATGAAGACCAAAGCAGCCTCAGTCAGTGAGCAGCGCTGACCTGGGGCCAGCCGCTGATCGGTCCCGGTAGCCTCGGCTACTGGACCGGCTCTGCCGTGAACGGAGCGTGGTTCCTGTCCATCCCCTTCGGCGTGCTGTGCCTGACCATTCTGCCGCTGACCGTGCCGGGCGGCCTGCTGCGTGCTCTGTCTCACTGGACTAAGGCAGAACCGAAATGGCCTGCGGAAATTCTTGCCAGCGTGGGCGGCGCCAGCCTCTCTCGCAATGAAGTCGCGGAGTTCATCCAGCCTGAACAAACCCGCCACCGCCAACCGCCACCTGATTCCAGCATCCCGACACCGGTCTACACGCTCAAGCAGAAACGGGCGATGGAGAAAGAGCGCAAATGGCGGCGCGGCAAACAGGTGTAGACGAGGCAATGAGATATCCCGCAGGCATCACGGGAGAGATGGCATGATCAAAAGCACATCCGGCGAACTGCGGGCGGCGGTAACGCGGGCTTGCTTGGCTTACATGGATTTCGGCCAACATCAGGAAATTCCGGATCACGGTGATGTGTAATTGACCGGTGGCGGGTTCGCGTCCTGCAGCCGGCACCAAAGGAAAAGCCCATGAACGCAATGTTCATGGGCCTTTTTTTTGGTGCACTGATGGCAGATCAGCTAGCCGGCTTCAACCCGCTCCATCGTTGCCCGAACGTATGCTCGATGTCAAACAGGTCCAGCACGCGCGCCAGCGTTTGATCGACCATGTCTGCGATCGATTGGGGGTGGTGATAGAACGCGGGCAGGGGCGGAAACACGATGCCACCCATTTCGGTGACGGCGGTCATGTTGCGCAGGTGTGCCAGATTGAGTGGCGTCTCGCGCACCATCAGCACCAGGCGCCGGCGCTCCTTGAGCATCACGTCGGCGGCACGGGCAACGAGGTTGTCGGACAGGCCGTGCGCGACCGAGGCCAGGGTCTTCATCGAGCAAGGGGCGATCACCATGCCGTGGCAGCGAAATGAGCCGCTTGCAATTGCGGCGCCGATGTCTCGCACGTTGTAGACCACGTCGGCCAGCGCTTCGACCTCCTTGCGGTTCATGCCAAGCTCCTGGTGCAGGTTGAGCACGCCGGCGTCGGAGACGATCAGATGGCTTTCGATGCCTGGCAGCTCGCGCAGCAACTGGAGCAACCGCACGCCGTAAAGCGCGCCGGTGGCGCCGGTGATCGCAATGATCAGGGCTCGTTTCGGCATGCGGTGCGCGCGGTTGACTTGCTCAAGCCTGCTTGAACAGTGCCTGCAGTTCGCCCGATTCGTACATCTCGGTCATGATGTCGCAGCCGCCGACAAATTCGCCGTTGACATACAGCTGCGGAATTGTCGGCCAGTTCGAGTAATCCTTGATGCCTTGGCGCACTTCAGCGTCTTCCAGCACGTTGATCGTGACGATGTTTTCGACGCCGCAGGCGTTGAGAATCTGCACGGCGCGGCCGGAAAAACCGCACTGCGGGAACTGGGCCGTTCCCTTCATGAACAGCACAACGGGGTGCTGCGTGACGGTGTCCTTGATCCAGTTTTGTACTTCGCTCATGGCGCTGCCTTCTCGAGTATGGGGAAAAGCCCCATTATATCGAGGCTTCCCGGCAGGCGCGGCTTACGAGCGCAGCTTGGCGAAGGCCGCTGCCATCGCGCTTCCCGCAGCGGGTTCGCGGCTTTTCTGGTGCTGGGCGAGACGGCGCGCATCATTGCGGTCGCCACGCTGTTCGCGCCCGGCACCCGGGGCGGGTGCCTTGTCGTCCATCCGCATCGACAGAGCGATCCGACGGCGCTTCTCATCCACTTCGAGCACCTTCACTTTCACCACCTGACCGGCCTTGACCACCGTGTGGGGGTCGCGAACGAAGCTGTTGGACAGCACGGAAATATGCACCAGGCCGTCCTGGTGCACGCCGATGTCGACGAAGGCGCCAAAGGCGGCGACGTTGGTGACTACGCCTTCCAGCACCATCCCCGGCTCCAGATCCTTCAGGTCTTCCACGCCTTCCTTGAAGGTGGCGGTGGTGAACTCGGGGCGCGGGTCACGTCCCGGCTTTTCCAGTTCCTTCAGGATGTCGGATACGGTCGGAATGCCGAAGCGATCGTCCGCATACTTGGCAGGGTTCAGCGATTTCAGCAGTTTGCTGTCGCCGACCACGCCTTTGACGTCCTTCTTGATGTCGGCGAGTATCTTTTCCACCACCGGGTAGGATTCCGGGTGGACGGCAGAGGCGTCGAGCGGGTTCTCGCCATTCATCACCCGCAGAAAGCCCGCGGCCTGCTCGAACGTCTTCTCTCCAAGCCGCGGCACATCGCGCAGTGCATTGCGCGAACGGAACATGCCCTTGCTTTCACGATGATTGACGATGCTTTGCGCCACGCTTGAGCTCAGGCCGGATACACGCGCCAGCAGTGGGGCGGAGGCCGTGTTCACGTCCACGCCGACCGCATTCACGCAGTCTTCGACCACCGCATCCAGTGAGCGCGCCAGCTGTGCCTGACTGACGTCATGCTGGTACTGACCCACGCCGATGGATTTCGGATCGATCTTTACGAGTTCGGCCAGCGGGTCCTGCAGGCGGCGCGCGATCGATACTGCGCCGCGCAGGGAGACGTCGAGCTCCGGCAGTTCGCGCGAGGCGTATTCCGATGCCGAATAGACGGAGGCGCCCGCTTCGGACACGACGATCTTGGTCAGCTTCAGTTCCGGATGGCGCTTGATCAGATCCTGTGCGAGCTTGTCGGTTTCGCGCGATGCCGTGCCGTTGCCAATCGAAATCAGAGCAACTTCATGCTTGCGCGCGAGCAGGGCGAGGGTCTGGATTGCGCCGTCCCAGTCATTGCGCGGGGCGTGCGGATAGATGGCCGTGGTATCGACGACCTTGCCGGTGGCGTCGACCACCGCCACCTTCACGCCGGTGCGCAGGCCGGGGTCGAGGCCGATGGTCGGGCGCGGACCGGCCGGGGCTGCCAGCAGCAGGTCCTTGAGATTGCGTGCGAACACATTGATCGCCTCGACTTCGGCGCGCTCGCGCAAGGCGGTCATGAGTTCGGTTTCCAGGTGCATGAACACCTTCACGCGCCAGGCCCAGCGCACGGTATCGGCCAGCCATTTGTCTGCCGCGCGGGCTTGGTTGGAGATGCCAAAGCGCGCGGCGATTCTGCCTTCGCAAGGGTTGTGCGGCGCGTCCCATTTCGGCTTTTCCTCTTCGCTGTCCAGTCGCAGCATCACGGTCAGCACTTCTTCGCGCCGGCCGCGGAACAGTGCCAATGCGCGGTGCGAAGGGATGGCGGCAATCGGTTCGGAATAGTCGAAATAGTCGGCAAACTTCGCGCCGGAATCCTGCTTGCCTTCGATGACTTTCGACTCGACCACGCCATGCTCGACAAGATAGCTGCGCAGCGCCTGCAGCAGTTCGGCATCCTCGGCAAAGCGCTCCATGAGAATCTGTCGAGCGCCATCGAGTGCAGCCTTGGCGTCAGGTACGCCCGGGTTGTCACCGTTCTCGGTGCTGAACGCGGGCTTGAGGTATTTCGCCGCTTCTGCATCCGGATTGAGTGTCGGATTGGCCAGCAAGGCGTCGGCCAGCGCGGTCAATCCCGCTTCGGCCGCAATCTGCGCCTTGGTGCGGCGTTTCGGCTTGAACGGCAGGTAGAGGTCTTCCAGCCGCGTCTTGTCTTCCGCATGGGCGATCGCATCCAGCAGTTCCGGCGTCATCTTCCCCTGTTCTTCGATGGAGGCGATGATTGCTGCCCGTCTGTCCTCAAGTTCGCGCAGATAGCGCAGGCGTTCTTCCAGCAGGCGCAGCTGCACGTCATCCAGTCCGCCGGTGGCTTCCTTGCGGTAGCGGGCGATGAAAGGGACAGTGGCGCCTTCATCCAGCAGCGCGATGGCGGCGGCAACCTGAGCGGGTTTGGCCGCGAGTTCAAGGGCAAGACGGTGTTCTATCGAAGGCAGCATGACGATTCGTTATGGGAAAACAAGTGGCACATGATATGCAATGTGTACGAATGCGCGCCAGTCTTGACAGGTGGTGTTACGCGCTGCGGCGTCCGCCGGAGACGCGCTCGATACCCGCCAGATCCTTCCAGCTTTGCGTCTCGTCGAAGCCTTGAGCGCACAGCAGCGCGCGTACTTCGGCCGCCTGGTCGTAGCCGTGTTCCATCAGCAGCCAGCCGTTGGT
>JAEZHR010000289.1 GCA_023416415.1 Pseudomonadota bacterium | reverse complement strand
CGGCCACACCGTGTCCGAGTCCGGTTGAACCCAGGCGCTCCCGTGCGAACAGATTGTCCGAGACGATCGAGCGGGCAATGCCGAAGTTGTTTTCGAAGATCAGGCCGGCCTGTTCGAAAGCGCGCTTCTTGCTGGACACTTCCAAATCAAGGGCGACGTTGGCGACGGGCAGGATCTTGGCAAGGTGGGTCATTTTCCTAACGTATGATGCGGTGCACAAAGCCGGCGTTCGAGTCGCATTATAGGCCGGATTGAAGGTGGCGTATTGCGAGGAGAATAGGCCGTGCTCCTGACCCCATTCTTGACAAGCAACAGGAAGTGAAGGCGGATTCAGAACCGCTCCTTCCTTTCTCTTAGCGGCTTGGTTCGCTTTCGCAGGGAAAATGTCGCATTGGCATGGCTTTCCAGCCTCGCTTCGTCACTGCCGTGCGCCGCGTAGATTCGGCGGGCGCTGGCCGGTCGTGAAATTGCTGCGCCAGGGATTGATGTCGAGCCCGCCGCGCCGCGTGTAGCGAGCGTATACGGCCAGCTTCTGTGGATGGCAGTGACGCAGGATATCCATGAAGATGCGTTCGACACACTGCTCGTGAAACTCGTTGTGGTTGCGGAACCCGATCAGGTATTGCAGCAGGCCTTCCTGATCGATCTGCGGACCGACGTAGTGAATCTGCACGCTGCCCCAGTCCGGTTGGCCGGTAACCAGGCAGTTGGACTTGAGCAAATGCGAAACCAGGGTTTCTTCGACCATCGCATCGTCCCGATTCGAGCGCAGCAAGGCCGGATCGGGGCGATATTCGTTGACCTCGATATCCAGCCGGTCCAGTAGCAGGCCTTCGAGCTCGCCCATGTCCAGCGTGGCAAACGCATCCGGCAGCGTGAGCCGGACGTGCACCGATGCACCGAAGGCCGCAGACAGGTCGCTCTGCAGCAGGGAAACAAGTGCTGCGGGATCGGCCAGCCGGGTCTGGTTGAAGGAGTTCAGGTAAAGCTTGAACGACTTGGACTCGACGATGTTGGGCGAATCGGCCGGCACCGTGAACGTGGCGATGGCGACCTGCGGTTTGCCGCGCAGATTCAGCCACGACACTTCATAGGCGTTCCAGATGTCCACGCCGAAAAACGGCAGTGTTCCCTGCACGCCGATTTCTTCGCGCTTGTTCGCGCGCGCCATTGGAAACAGCAGGGAGGGATCGTATTGGGCGCAGTAGGCGACCGGCTTGCCGAGCGGCGAAGCTTCGGGAAGGTTGAGGTTGGTCATGGAAGAAGGCGGACGGCAGGGGGCCGTCCGGGTATCGAATAGCCTCGGACGTTTACAGGAAGAGCTTATACGCCGGATTCTCGCTTTCGTCCCAATGGCGGTAGCCGAGGGTGGCGAGGAAGGAACGGAACTCCTTCATTTCCTTTTTCGGCACCTGCAGGCCGACCACGATTCGGCCCACGTCGCCGCCCTGGTTGCGATAGTGGAACAGGCTGATGTTCCAGTTCGGCGCCATGCTGTTGAGAAAGCGCATCAGCGCGCCCGGGCGCTCGGGGAATTCGAAGCGGTACAGCAGCTCATTTTCCGCAAGCGTGCTCTTGCCACCGACCAGATGGCGGATATGCAGCTTGGCCAGTTCGTCATGCGACAAGTCCAGGGTCTTGAAGCCATGGCGCTGGAAATGCTTCGACAGCGCGGTCGATTCATCGCGGCTGGCGATCTGCAAGCCGACGAAGACGTGCGCTTCCTTCGAATCACTGATGCGGTAGTTGAATTCGGTGACGTTGCGCGGGCCCACGACTTCGCAAAAGCGCCGGAAGCTGCCGCGTTCCTCGGGGATCGTGACTGCGAACACCGCCTCGCGTGCCTCGCCGACTTCGGCGCGCTCGGCGACGAAGCGCAGGCGGTCGAAATTGGCGTTGGCGCCGGACGTGATGGTCACCAGCGTCTGGTCCTTGAGCGGCTTCTTTCCGTCACGCGCACGCTCGACATAGGCCTTGGCACCGGCCACGGCAAGCGCACCCGAGGGTTCGAGGATGGAGCGCGTGTCCTGGAACACGTCCTTGAGCGCGGCGCAGACGGCATCGGTATCGACCACGATGACGTCGTCGACGTACTTGCGGGCAAGGCGAAAGGTTTCCTCGCCGACCAGTTTGACCGCAGTGCCGTCGCAGAACAGGCCAACGTCGGACATGGTCACGCGGCGCCCGGCCTTCAGGCTGCGCGCCATGGCGTCCGAGTCGGTCGACTGCACGCCGATGACCTTGATGTCCGGCCGAACCGATTTGACGAAAGCTGCCACGCCGGCGATCAGACCGCCGCCACCGATGGGCACGAAAATGGCATGGATTGGCGCCTGATGCTGACGCAAAATTTCCATGCCGATGGTGCCCTGGCCGGCAATCACATCCGGGTCGTCGAAAGGATGTACAAAGGTAAGCTTGTGTTTTTTCTGCAGCGTCAGTGCATGATTGTAGGCGTCGCTGTAGGAGTCGCCGAACAGGACGGCTTCCCCCCCGAGCGCGCGCACGGCATCGACCTTCACCGTCGGGGTCGTGGTCGGCATCACGATCACGGCGCGGCAGGACAGACGCGATGCCGACAGTGCCACCCCCTGCGCGTGGTTGCCGGCGGAGGCGCAGATGACGCCGCGCTTGAGCTGTGCCGGCGTCAGCTGCGCCATCTTGTTGTAGGCCCCTCGC
>JAEZHR010000250.1 GCA_023416415.1 Pseudomonadota bacterium | reverse complement strand
CGTTTTCGGTCTGCTGGTAAATGCCTCCGAGGACGACCGTACCACCATTTTCCACGCGCACATTCGTTTTCACATGCTTGGTGTTGATTGCTACCAGCGTCGAACCCGACGCCAGAGGATCCCCGCGACTGTCCTTGGTCACATCCACATCCAGTATCACATGCCCGTCAGGGGTGATCTGCGGGATCACTTCGAGCTTCAGATTGGCCTTCTTGAACGCGATGGACGTGGCGCCGCTGCTAGTGGCCTGCTGATATGGAATCTCTTCCCCCTGCTCGATCAGCGCCGGCTGGGAATCGGCGGTCACTACGCGGGGACTGGAGATGATCTTGCCCTGGCCATCGGCTTCCAAGGCAGATAGTTCAAGGCCGATGAATCGGGTGGCAGCGGCATTGAACAGGGTGAAGGCAACACTGCCCGCCAAATGCGAGCCGATACCAGCGGCAGGAAGATTGACGGCATTGCCGTTAACCGTTGCCAGCGCCGGTGAATTCAGCCCCGGCGCACTTGGGGAGGATCCTCCGGCTGCGCCAACCGTACCCGTCTGGCGACCACTGACCTCGAAAAGATTGCCCCCTTGCCGTTGCAGGCCGAAAGCCAGCTTGGCGCCAAGGTTCTTGCTGAACGAATCATTGGCTTCGACGATCCGCGCTTCGATCATTACTTGACGCGTGGGAATGTCGGTCTTCTGGATCAGCTTGCGGATGTCGTCCAGCTTGGACGATGTATCGGTCACGAAAAGCTGGTTGGTGCGCGGGTCGATCACGGCGCTGCCGCGCGGAGACAGGATGCTCTTCTTCGAGTCGCTGCTGCCAGTGTCCAGGCCAAACACATCCCTGAACGATTCTGCCTTCTGGTAGTTCAGCTGGAATACTTCCGTACGCAAGGGCTCAAGCTCGGCAATCTGGGCCTTCTGCTCAAGCTCCAGTTTTTCCTTGGTCAGCAGCTCGTCGCGTGGAGCGATCCACAACACGTTGCCATTCTTGCGCATGTCCAACCCCTTGGCGCGCATGACGATATCCAACGCCTGGTCCCAAGGCACGTCCTTCAGACGAAGTGTCAGATTGCCACTTACCGTGTCGCTGGTCACGATGTTCAGTCCGGTGAAATCGGCAATCACCTGGAGCACTGCGCGCACTTCGACGTTCTGGAAGTTCAGAGACAGGCGCTCGCCCTGGTACCCAGGCGGCCCTTGCACGAGACGGTTCGGATCTTCCTTGATCGGCTTGACCTCGATCACCAGCTGACTGTCGCTCTGATAGGCACTGTGTTCCCACAGCCCTTTGGGCTCGATCAGCATGCGCACGTTGCTGCCCAGCTGGGTCGTCGTGATCGTCTGTACCGGGGTGCCGAAATCGGTGACCTCGAGACGGCGACGCAGAACCTGGGGCAAATTGGTGTTGAGGAAGTCCACAACAATGCTCTGCCCTTGCTGGCGCACATCCACGCCGATCTCGCGGTTCGGCAGCTCCACCACGATCCGCCCTTCGCCATCGACACCGCGACGGAAATCAATGTTCTTGAGATCGGCGCGCGGCGCTACAGCCACCTGCGAAGGCACGCTCGCAGCGGGAGCGGTCGCACTGGAGCTACCGATACCGGCCAGTGTCATCGTCACGGTATTGCCATCGACCTGAGTCGAATAGCTCATCGGCTTGAGCAGGTTGAACACCAGGCGCGAGCGCCCTCCGGCCTGCACGATATTCACGCTGCGCACGTCGCCCAGCCCGATTTCCTGGACGCTCTTTCCGGTTTCATTGGCGGTCGCCGTGAAATCGAGTGCAATCCGCGCGGGATTGGTGATCGAAAATCCGATTGGCGGCTTGTCGACCGGGCTTTTCAACTTCACGCTCACCACCACGTTCGCCCCTTGCAAGCTCGATTCGATGGCTTCGATGGCATTGGATTGCGCCACCGCATGTGCGGCGAACCCAATCAGCATGATCATCGGGATGAGCACCTTGCAGACGTTTGCACGGAGACGGGTATGGTAGTTGTTGTTCGCTGCCTTCATTATTCACTCTCCTGCAACTCTAGCTTGGCTTCGCGCTCCGTCCACTCACCGGACGCATCGCGAACGATCTCGCGTAGCGAGATTTCCGAATCAGTTACCTGTACGATCCTTCCAAAGTTCTGCCCGACGTAATTGCCGACCTTGGCCCGGAACACGGTCTGATCAACACGCAAAAGGGCGAACTTCAGGCCGGGACGCTCCAGCGTACCCACCATGGTGATCGTATCGAGCGGGAAGCTCTCCAGCGGCTCGCGGCGGCGATCGAGATCCGGCCTGATGCCGCTATTGGCGACGGCCTCCTGACGTGCAAGGGCTTCTCCGAGTTTGGCGGCATCGTAGGGATCGAGCTGATCCCGGCTGGCATACAGGAATGGGGTGAACACCTTCGGTGCCGGTATCTTCTGCACCGCCTTCGGGGTTTGCCGCTGTACCTCGTCCATCCATTGCCGGAGCTCTTCCTGCCCGTCACCGCCGCAACCGGCCAGCGCCGCAAAAGCGACCACCAACGACAGGCGCAAGACGCTACTGCTGCTCGTGTCTGGCTTCATTTCTTCCCCTTGCCCTTGCTCTTTCCCTTGGCGGTCTTCTGCTGAGCGTTGATCTCGTCGCGGTCCAGGTAACGGAAGGTCTTGGCCGTCGCATCCAGTGCGAGCACATTCCCTTTGCCCATGCTCAGGGACAGGTTGTTGAGCGTAACGATACGGGGCAAGTGGGCGATGTCGGAGGTGAACGATCCGATATCGTGATAGCTGCCTGTGACCCTGATGCTGATTGGCAATTCAGCGTAGTAATCCTTGACCAGCACTTGTCCTGGCTTGAACAGCTCGAACTGCAGGCCGCGTCCCAACCCGGCCTGGTTGATATCCGAAAGCAGTGCATCCATCTCGGCCTTGCTGGGCAACTGCTTCTCCAGAGTGGCGACGTACTCGTTGATCTGCTCTTTCTGCTTCATCAGGCCTTCAAGGTTAATGGCCTGGCGCACCTTGGCCTTGTATGCCTCGCGCAACTGCTGTTCTTCAGTCCGTCCGCGTTCCAGCGTCTCCTGCTGTCCGCTCAGATAGCCGAACCAGCCGAGGACAACGACGACGATCAATACGCCCAGCCCGCAAAGCACGCGTGGAATCAAGGGCCATTGGCCCGGGGGGCGTCCGTTAAGGCCGCGAAACTGCGCGGCCAGCGACGCATTGAGTTGTTTCAGGTCCGCCATGCTGTCCCTCGCCTCAGCGCTTCTCAGACTTGCCGGCCGCAGCCGTCTCAGTTTCGCGTGGGCGTTTGATGCCCACATTCACCGTGAAGTCGTACACACGACGAGACTCTCGCCCCTTGCCTGCTGATGCAGCCCGAATTTCGACCAGATCCGGACGCTCCAGCCAATCGGAATTGCTGTTGAAATTGCGCAGCAACTCGGACACGCGCTCATTCGATTCCGCAACCCCGGTAATGGACACACGCTGCCCATCCTGCTTGAACGAATTCAGGTAAACGCCTTCGGGCACCTGCTTGACCAGTTCATCCATCAAATACACGGGCTGATTGCGGTCGCTCTGCAGATCTTCCACGGCCTGCTGACGCGCGCGCAGGGCTTCAATCTCCTGTTTGAGTGTGGCGATCTTCTTGATCTTGACGTCGAGCTTGGTGTTTTCCGCCTTGATGAACTCATTGCGTTCCGTCTGGGCGCCAATTTGCGCCGCAAAGTAGCCCCCCACGCCAACGACGATGAGGCCACCCAGCGCGACACAGAGGATCAGCATGCGGACAAACACCGCCTGGCGCTGCTTGCGCCGCGCCTCCCGGTGCGGCAGGAGATTAATCCGGATCATCGGTCGAACCTCCGCATCGCAAGGCCGCAGGCGACCAGGTAGGAAGGCGCCTCGGCGCGCAACTGTTTCTCACGAATGTTAGGTGCCAGCTGCATGCCTTGAAACGGACTGACGACCGATGTCGAGATCCTGGTGCGCTCGGCAACGAATTCCACCAGACCGGCCACGACTGCACAGCCGCCTGCCAGGAAAATGTGATCGATATGAGTATAAGGAGTCGACGTGAAGAAGAACTGGATGGCGCGGGTCACTTCGACCGCCGCATTCTCCAGAAAGACGCTCAGCAACTCACCTTCGAATCCCTCGGGCAGGTCGCCGGCGCGCTTCTTTGCCTCGGCCTCTTCGAACGACAGGCCATAGGCACGCACGATGTCCTGGGTGAGTTGATTGCCGCCGAACGGTTGTTCACGCTCGTAGAGCGTCTGTCCATCGAGCATGACGGACACATGGGTGACATGGGCGCCGATCTGGAACAGCGCCACAATCTGATCTTGTCCGCCCTTGGGCAATTGTGCCGTCACCCTGTCGATCGCAGCTCGGGCCGCATAGGATTCAATATCCATCACAAGTGGCTTGAGTCCCGCTGCCTCTGCAACCGCAACCCGGTCCTCCACCTTTTCCTTGCGTGTGGCCGCGATCAGCACCTCGACATCATCAGGCGAATTCTGCGCAGGGCCGATGACATCGAAATCCAGACTGACTTCATCGAGGGCGAAGGGGATGTACTGATTGGCCTCGCTTTCGACCTGAATCTCAAGTTCGTCCTCGGACAGACCGGCTGGAAGAATTATCTTCTTGGTAATGACCGAGGCGGGGGGCATGCCGAGAGCCACGTGCCTGACCCGGGTTCCGCTCTTGGCCCACACGCGCCGCACGGCTTCTGAAACCTGTTCGACGTTTTCGATGTTGCTATCCACCACCGCCCCGCGCGGAAGCGATTCGCTCGCAAAGCGCTCCAGCCGGAATTCATTGTTGCCGGCCTCTACGAGTTCGACCAGCTTTACGCTCGATGTGCTGATATCCAGCCCCACGAGTGGCGGATTCTTCCTGCCGAGCAGCAAGTCGAGATCGAAGGCCAAGGGTCATCTCCTCGCAGAAAAACTTACAGAATTGGGTGAACACATTGCCTAGCCGAATGTCGAAAATTTCCGGCTGCCACTGTTGCTGATAAAAAACCCGTTTATAAACGGGCATTTAGGTGACATATATCCACGGTTACATTAAATCCTAGCAACAAGCTCCGGAAAGTGTAAAGAACTTTCCGGACAGTAAAGGACGGCGGCGTTGCCTAAATCCCACGCGCATCCCCGCATTAAGCAAGGCGCTGCCATTCCCGAGCGGAACATGGCGCAGTACGAAAATCCGGCCCGCTATAATGGCCCCCGGCTTCCTTCCGCTCAACATCACGCATGACTAGCAAGAACCCCAAGGGTCATTCCGACACCCCACCCTCGACTTCACCGACCGTTTTGAGGGCTGTGATGATGCTGGGCGCAGGCCTCGGCGCACTGGCCCTGGCCGGGTTGATGGCGGTCGCATTCGTGCTGGTGTTGGCATATCCGCAACTGCCGTCGCTGGAGGCGCTTACCGATTATCGGCCCAAGATTCCGCTGCGAATCTTCTCTGCCGACAATGTGCTGATCGGTGAATTCGGCGAGGAGCGGCGCAACCTGGTTCGCATCCATGACGTCCCAAGCATCATGAAGCAGGCCGTGCTGGCGATCGAAGACGACCGCTTCTACACGCACAGCGGCGTCGACTACCTGGGCATTGCGCGCGCGGCACTGCATAACCTGACCAGCGATTCCCGCCAGGGAGCATCGACAATCACCCAGCAGGTGGCGCGCAATTTCTTCCTGTCGAGCGAACAGACGCTCAAGCGCAAGATCTACGAGGTATTGCTTGCCTGGAAGATCGAGCAGAGCCTGTCCAAGGACCAGATCCTCGAGATCTACATGAATCAGATCTACCTGGGTCAGCGCGCCTATGGATTTGCCTCTGCGGCGCAAATCTACTTCGGCAAGCCTCTCCATGAAATCACAATTGCGGAAGCCGCGATGCTGGCAGGGCTGCCCAAGGCCCCTTCGGCCTACAATCCGGTCGCCAATCCGCGCCGAGCGCGTCAGCGCCAGCAGTACATCTTGTGGCGCATGCATCAACTCGGATACATCACCGACGCCGAGTATCAGCAAGCGCGCGAGCAGCCGCTTCGCATCAAGACCAACAGCGCGGAATTCGGTGTGCATGCCGAGTTCGTCGCCGAGATGGCGCGCCAGCTTGTCTACGAGCAGTTCAAGGAAGACGCCTATACGCGCGGGCTGAACGTTTATACGACGATCACCAAGGCCGATCAGGATGCGGCCTATCTGGCGGTACGCCGTGGCGTTCTAGCGTATGAACGGCGCCAAGGATATCGCGGACCGGAAGCCTTCATCGACATCCCCGCCTCAAAGGACGAGGCAGACGCGGCGATTGAAGTTGCGCTTGCGGAGCATCCGGACAGTGACGACATGGTCGCCGCCGTCGTACTCGACGCGTCGCCCAAACGCATTCGCGCGGTACTGGCGTCTGGCGAGGAAATCGAGATCAAGGGTGCAGAGCTGTCGTTTGCCGCCAATCTTCTCAGCGACAAGGCGCCTCCGGCCAAGCGCGTACGTCGTGGCGCCATCATTCGCGTCACGCAGACCAATCGTAACTGGATCGTTACGCAGCTGCCGGAAGTGGAAGCCGCCTTCATTGCCGTCAATAGCAACGATGGTTCGATACGGGCCTTGGTCGGTGGATTCGACTTCAACCGCAACAAGTTCAACCATGTCACCCAGGCGTGGCGCCAGCCGGGCTCGGCTTTCAAGCCCTTCATCTACTCGGCCGCGCTTGAGAAGGGCATGTCGCCGGCCACGATTATCAACGATGCGCCGATCAGCTTCGATGCAGCGCAGACCGGGGGCCAGGCATGGGCCCCCAAGAACTACGACAACAAGTACGACGGCCCGATGACCATGCGCACGGGATTGTCGAAGTCAAAGAACATGGTATCGATTCGGGTTCTCCAGAGAATCGGTGCGAATTACGGTCAGGAACACGCGGCCCGCTTTGGCTTCGACCCCGCCCGCAACCCTCCCTACCTGACCCTGGCGCTCGGGGCAGGTGCGGTTACACCCATGCAGATGGCAGGTGGCTACGCCGTGTTCGCCAACGGCGGCTATGCTGTGCGTCCGTATCTGATATCGCGCGTGACCGACGCCTACGGCCGCGTGCTGGCGGAAGCCAGTCCTGCACGCGCGGGCGACGAGCGCAACCGCGTGATCGATGAACGCAACGCCTTCATCATGGACAGCCTCATGAAGGATGTCGTGCGGTCGGGCACGGCCACACGCGCCCTGTCGCTCAACCGCCCGGACCTCGCCGGCAAAACCGGCACTACGAATGATTCCCATGATGCCTGGTTCGCCGGCTATCACCCCAGTATCGTTGCTGTAGCCTGGATTGGTTTCGACCAGCCGCGCAACCTGGGCGCCCGTGAAACCGGGGGCGGGCTTGCCTTACCGGTCTGGATTGACTACATGCAGACAGCCTTGAAGGATGTGCCGATTGTGGAACCCGTAATGCCACCCGGTCTGATTCAGGTGGAGAGCGACTTCTACTACGTGGAAAATCCACCCGGCATCGGCGTGCGGAGCGTAGGTCTTGGGGAGACCGATCCAGCCTTGACTGAACCGGCGCGCGACGACGTCAAGAACGAGTTGTTCTGACGCCGAAATCAGTCGGCCGGCGCCAGCCGCAATGCGATGCCCGCCTGCTCACTCAGGGAGCGCGACAGGGCGGCAAACATCTCGCTGCCGTCACGCGTGTTGGTCCAACGCCCGTCGTGAAAGCGGAAATGAAAGCCACCCGAGCGCGCCGCGACCCAGATTTCCTGCATTGCAGACTGGCTGTTGACGATGATCTTCGATCCATTGTCGATACATTCGATCTCAAGCACATTGCCGTTGCGACCGCATTCAATGTCGACATCGGCATCATTCGCCGCCGCTTCGATTTGTGCTTCGATCGACTCCAGGGTGCGTTCGGCCAGCGCCAGGAACTCCGATTCAGTCATGCTACACTCCGCCAGTTTGCTCATCCCGAATTCTAAAGTGAAGTCCCTGCTTTCGCGCGCACTCGCCTTCGTCAGCCTCGGCCTCGCAATTGCCGTGGCGCTGGTCGGGTGCGGCCTAAAGGGACCGCTCTACCTGCCGGAAAAACCCAGCACTCCGGCGCCAGCTCCCACCAGCAGTGACCGGCCATTGCCGCCCTCCCCCATTTCCCGCTGACGCTCATGTCTCATTTCACCTATCGTAACGGCGTACTGCACGCCGAGGACGTTGCGCTGACAGATGTCGCGCAGCAGTTCGGCAGCCCCACCTACGTCTACTCGAAGGCCGCCATCGCCGGAAACTTCCGCGCCTATGCTGACGCGTCAAGCGGACGTGGCGAAGGGAAAAGCGAAGGTTTGGTCTGCTACTCGGTGAAATCGAACTCGAACCTGGCCGTGCTCAACTTGCTCGCCTCCATGGGATCGGGTTTCGACATCGTTTCCGGCGGCGAGCTGCTGCGCGTGATCGCGGCTGGCGGCGACCCCGGCAAGGTGATCTTTTCGGGCGTCGGCAAGAGTGCCGATGAAATGCGACTGGCGCTGCAACACGACATCCTATGCTTCAACGTGGAATCGTCCGCCGAACTGGAACGGTTGAACCAGGTGGCGTCCGAGATGGGCAAGCAGGCGCCGGTATCCTTGCGTGTGAATCCCAACGTTGACGCCAAGACCCACCCCTACATCTCGACCGGATTGAAGGAAAACAAGTTCGGCATTGCCTTCGAAGAGGCGCTGGAGGTCTACCGCAGAGCCGCCAGCTTGCCGAACCTGCGCGTTGTCGGCATCGACTGCCACATTGGCTCGCAACTGCTCGACGACGCACCCTTGCTCGAAGCACTGGAGCGCGTCATCGAACTCGCCGACCGGCTGGAGAAGGATGGCATTCATATCCATCACCTCGACATCGGCGGCGGCATCGGCATCGCCTACGATCAGGAGCAGCCGGTTGCCATTGGCGACTATCTGAATCGGCTGTTCGGGCGCATTGACCAATGGCGTGCCCGGCAATACGGCGGCAGACCAATCCAGGTTCTGTTCGAGCCGGGGCGTTCGATTGTCGGCAACGCGGGCGTACTGCTCACGCGAGTGCAGTATCTGAAACACGGAGGAGTGAAGAATTTTGCCGTGGTCGACGCTGCAATGAACGATCTGATGCGCCCGGCCATGTACGAGGCCTGGCATGGCGTGCAGTCTGTCAGTTCGCGCGAAGGCAAGCCAGTTACCTATGACGTGGTCGGCCCGGTTTGCGAATCGGGAGACTGGCTGGCGCGCGACCGCGACCTGGTACTGCAACAGGATGATTTGCTGGCGATCATGTCCGCAGGCGCCTACGGCATGACCATGGCGTCGAACTACAACACGCGCCCCCGCGCGGCCGAGGTCATCGTCGACGGGGCCCGGATGCACCTGATCCGGCGCCGCGAAAACGCGGCCGAGCTGTTCGCGCTGGAGTCGGTGATACCGGTCTAGGCAGTCCCCGGCGTTCGCAATGAACGCCGCCGGTAAATCAGGCGCGCCACCAGAAGAACGGCAACAATCACGGCGAACAGCAACGGTTCGGCAAGATCGTTCTTTCCCGCCTTCATCCACCAGAAATGCAGCACGGCCAGTGGCGCGATCAGATAGATCGCGCGGTGCAACTGCTTCCATCTCCGACCAAGTCGGCGGATCGACGCGTCGTTGCTGGTGAGCGCCAATGGAATCAGCAGGACGAAGGCGATAAAGCCGACCGTGATAAATGGCCGCTTCAGCACATCGCGCCACATCTCCTCAAGATCGAAGAAATGATCGAACCAGAGAAAGGCGGTGAAATGCAGCAGCGCATAGAAGAAGGTGTACAGACCGAGCATGCGCCGCAGGCGGACCAGCCAGTTCCAGCCGCTCAGGTGTCGCAGTGGGGTAATCGCCAGCGTGATGCAGAGAAGGTACAGGGCCCAGCTGCCGGTTTCATGCGTGATGAACTCGAGCGGGTTCGCGCCCAGTCCGTCGTTCGCGCCAAGCACGAACAGGCGTGCGCACGGCAGCAAGGCCAGCAGGAAAACTCCCCGCTTTATCCAGACCAGCTGCCCCGCCTGCATCAGAACTGCCTCTTCAAGTCCATGCCCGCATACAGCTGAGCCACTTCGTCGTAACCATTGAACATCAGCGTCTTGCGCTTGCGGGTGAACAAGCCATCCTCACCGATGCGACGTTCGGTCGCCTGCGACCATCGCGGGTGATCGACTTCCGGATTGACGTTCGAATAGAAACCGTATTCGTCAGGGGCCGCCTTGTTCCATGCCGTGCGCGGCTGGTCGCGCGTAAAGCGGATTTTCACGATCGATTTGGGCGACTTGAAGCCATACTTCCATGGCACCACCACGCGCACTGGGGCGCCGTTCTGATTCGGAAGCACTTCGCCATACATGCCCAGGGTCAGCAGCGTCAGCGGGTGATTCGCCTCGTCCAGACGCAACGCCTCTACGTATGGCCAGTCGAGCACCTGGCTGCGCAGACCGGGCATTTGCCTCGGATCGGCAAGCGTGACGAATTCCATGAAGCGTGCCTGTCCATTGGGCTCTGCCAGTCGGATCAGGTGCGACAGCGAGTAACCGATCCAGGGAATCACCATGGACCAGCCTTCCACGCAACGCAGTCGATAGATGCGCTCTTCCAAGGGCGCCAGCTTGAGAAGGGCCTCGATATCCACGATCCTCGGTTTGGCAACTTCGCCCTCGATGGCGATGGTCCAGGGTCGTGTCTGCAGGGACTTGGCGTGGCGCGCCGGGTCACCTTTGTCGGTTCCGAACTCGTAGAAGTTGTTGTAGCCGGTCGCATCCGCGTAATCCGTCGGTTTGTCGAGTGCGACAAAAGCGGAATTGCGTTTGGCGGCCAGCTGCGGAGGGGAGGCGGCAAAGCCGGGATTTCCGACGCCGGCGAGCAAAAGGCCGGCACCGGCCTGGACAAGAAAATTCCGGCGCGCCTCGAAGACGGCGCGCGGGGTGATTTCGGAGGGAAGCGGGGGATCGGTCCCGTCGGGGTGGCGTCTGATCAGCATGGCGGCTCCTCGCGATACGGCGTCTGTCGGATGGTACCGCTGGTACCAACAGCCCCTCCAACATACACCAGTTTCGCGGAGAAGCCGCTGGCGCTTTACAGCTCGCCGTAGGAGTGAAGTCCCGACAGGAACATGTTGACGCCAAGGAAGGCAAACGTGGTCACGAGCAGGCCGACCAGCGCCCACCATGCCGCCACCTGACCGCGCAGTCCCTTCATCAGGCGCATGTGCAGCCAGGCTGCATAGTTGAGCCACACGATCAGTGCCCAGGTTTCCTTCGGATCCCAGGACCAGTAGCCACCCCAGGCTTCGGCCGCCCACAACGCGCCAAGGATGGTCGCGATCGTGAAGAAGGCGAAACCCACCGCAATCGACTTGTACATCACGTCGTCCAGCAATTCGAGCGGAGGCAGACGATCGGCGAGAATTCCCTTGGACTTGAGCAGATAGGCGATGGCCACCATTGCCGCGAGCGCGAAGGTGCCGTAGCCGATGAAGTTGGCCGGCACATGGATCTTCATCCACCAGCTTTGCAGCGCCGGCACCAGCGGCTGGATCTGGGCCGCGTCGCGTGTGACCATGTACCACAGCAGGAAGCCGACTGCGGCCGAAATGATCAGCAGCACGAAGGCGCCCAACTGCCGGGTCGCGTACCGCTCCTCGTAATACAGGTAGAACAGTGCCGTGATCAGGCAGAAGAGGATGAAGACTTCATACAAATTGGAAACCGGAATGTAGCCGATGTCCGGGCCCATCAGATAAGACTCGTACCAGCGCACCAGCAAGCCGACGAAACCGAGCGTGACCGCAGCCCAGGACAGGCGGCTGCCGATTGCCGGTCCGGTTGCCGAGCGCGTGGCCAGACCACCGAGGTAGAACACCGTCGACAGCACGAACAGGGTGCTCATCCACAGGATGGCCGATTGGCTCGACAGCATGTACTTGAGGAAGAAGTTGCTTTCGGCCGCCTCCAGGGTGCCGCCGTACAGCCAGACGCCTCCCAAGGCGAGCACGGCGATTACCGCCATCAACTGCCGGATGGACTTCCAGTGCCAGCCCAACCAGGCAAAGGTTGGCACGCTGAGCAGCAAAATGCCTTCTTCATAGACATCCATGTGCTGCTCATATCGCTGCAGGGCGAACAGAGCGCCGGCCAGCAACGCTGCTGCATACAGCCAGTCAAGTATCCCCAAGCGCCGGAAATATCCGGGAGTGGGGGTGTAGCTTACTTGTGTCAGATCCATCCTGATTCTCCGAACGCTTACGTCTGCTGTCGTGTACCGGGCTGAGTCAGCCGCGCCTTGATCACTTCGAATTCCTTCTCGAAATCGAGTGTCTTGCGTTGGGTGCTGAATGCCATCAATGCGCTGGTTCCGCCTGTACCGTTCGCCTTCACCCAGACCCACAGGCGGCGATCGCGGATGTACAGCATCGCAAACACACCCAGCGTCAGCAGCAAGCACCCGAAGTAGACGACATACTTGCCTGGCGACCGCGTGACTTGCAATACGGAAGCCTTGATTTCCTCGAACTCATGTAGCCGCAGGTAGACCGGCGCCCCATAAAAGGCGGCATCGGAAATCGCGTTGGTCGCACTTTGCAGGAATCGTGCATTGCGCTCCTCTTCGATCACCGGCGCCAACCCGGCCCGGGTCCGCGCAGCTTGCCACAATTCCCACATGCTGCCGTTCAGGATTTTCATGAACACTTCCGCAGCTTTTTCCTGCTCTGCAGGAGTGATGCGCTCCAGGAAGCGGCTCACGGCCATGTACCCAGACGCGGTAGCGTCGCCGGCAAAAATCTCGAGGCCACGCAACGCCGACTGCTCCAGCTGTTCGCGCAGCTTCTCCGCCCCGTCGCGCTCCTGCGGTATGGCACGGCGAGCATATTCGCTCGCCGCCTGGGCCCGCAGCTCCGGATCGAACACCGCAGCCCGCAGTCGCATCCAGTCCTCCACCGAGTCCTGGTCGTCCGCGGGGATGCGCAGATAGCGGAACGTTTCGTTCGGATTCTCGCGCATGCCGGAAAGGAATACGCGCTGGCCGTCGATCTCGACCGGCAGCATGTAGTTGTGATATTCGCGCGCCTGCCCTGTCTGATCGCGCACCTTGTACTGGACGCTGGGGCCGACGTTGCGGAGGTCTTCTCCATCCTTGCCGCGGACCGGGGCCCCTAGCTGGCGCTGCAGGCCAGCAACGATACGATTGTCAAAGCCCTTTTCGGCATCGACAGCGCGGAGGTCCTGGCCGGCTTGCGCCATATTCTCCACATTGAACGGACGGAATGCCGACCATTCGATGGTGTACTCGGCGCCGCTGGTGCTTGCCAGAGGCGTGCTCGATCCCACCTCGCCGCTGATCTCGAACGGTGCACTGCGTCCGCCGCGCATCGAGTAGCCGGTCAGCTTCAGGCGGCTTCCCCCATCGTCGAAACTGGACTGATAGATTGCCAGCCCCTTGTAGATCAGTGGGTGATTGACTTCGATTCGGGCCGGAAAGCTGTGCTCGCCGTCGTGCACGATCACTTCACTTGCGAACAGCTTGGGCATGCCATTCGAATAGTGCTCGACCAGGAACTTCTTCAGTTCGATGGCATATGGCAGTTCCTGCACCAGGACTCCGTCGCGGAAGGGAATCATGGCCGTATTGGTGGTCGCACCTTCCGGAATGAATGCATTGGCACGGAAGGATGGGTTGCCTGCGCCGATGCGGTGCTGGTCGGGAATTTCCGAAATCAAGCCACTGCCTGAAAACGCGGTCTTGCCGTTGAACCAATGCTGAAAGCGAATCGACAGGTCGGAGTCCAGCAGACCACCAACGCAGATGATGACGATGGCTGCATGCGCGAGGATGTAGCCCCACTTGTTGGCCGCACCGCGCTTGGCCGAAATCAGAATTCCGCTCTCTTTTTGGAAGAGCTTGAGCCGGTAACCGCTGTGCTCGATCCGGCGCGCGATGTCCCCGACCAATGATGCAGGGGGAACGTCCGCCCCCCATTCCGCCTTGTGATGGAAGTTGCGCAAGGACTGCTCGCGCACCTGCTCGCGCCAGCTGCGCATGTCCTTGAGCATCTTCGGCGTGTTGCGCACGATGCACAAGGTCGTGGACACCACCAGAAAGGCCATGATCAGCAGGAACCACCAGGCCGAGTAGACCGCGTACAGGCTGAGCTTGTCGAAGAGTTCGAACCAGAACGGGCCGAACTGGTTTATGTAATTCGGCATCGGCTGATTCTGCTGCAGCACGGTGCCGATCACGGAGGCGATCGAGATCAGCGTCAGCAGGCTGATGGCGAATCGCATCGAGGAAATCAGCTCGACGACCTCCGCCAGCCAAGCCCGGCGCGTACGAAATTGAAGGCCAGAGGTATCGGCGGGAGTAATCAGATTGCTATTTTTGCTCATCAATGAAAAAAGGGGTGGCTAACGCCACCCCCTCCATTTCTTGTCGCTTTCGCCTATTAACGCAGCCCGGCAATATAGTCGGACACGGCCTTGATTTCATCGTCCGTCATGCGGCGAGCGATGGTGACCATCTCCTCGCTGTTGCCGCGCTCACGGGCACGGAATTTCACCAGTTGCTGCGCCGTGTAATCCTGATGCTGGCCACCCAACCGCGCATACTGGGCAGGAATGCCGCTGCCGGTCGGACCGTGGCAGGCCGCACAGGCAGGGACTTTCTTCTCCGGGATGCCAGAGCGATAAATCATCTTGCCGAACTCTACCGTGTCCTTGTTGCGGGCCGACGCCGGCTTCATTTCCTGAGCTTCCAGATAGGCCGCGACGTTGCGGATGTCCTCATCGGTCATGCCCTTGGCAATCGGCGACATCACCGGGTCGGCGCGCTTGCCGGACTTGAAATCGTTCAGCTGCTTGAAAAGGTAGGGCCCGTGCTGCCGTGCCAGCGTCGGATACTGGCTGATCGTGGAACTGCCTGCCGCACCATGACAGGACACGCAAGCCAGGATGTTGCGCGAGGCATCACCGCTGGTATAAAGCGCCTCGCCGCGAGCCGGATCGGCCTTGACGGCATCTTGGGCATGAGCGACTGCGGTCATGCCCAGCACGACTGCAAACAGGGATTTCACCAACGGAAGGAATGCACGCTTCATTCAAACACCTGAGACAAGTAAGTATTCTTTTGCTGCTCTATTGCTGCGCTTTTGCCACTTTTCGCCGGGCCATGCGCCACACGCGCGCCAGCACCTCTGCACATAACTTCTTATTGTACAATAGCCGGGCTCGATGTTGCGCGGAAAGTGGAAGCCCGGCATCTCGGGTACCTCCCTCCGGCGTCCTGCGCGCTTCGAATCACCCTCGGCACCTCCTCCCATGTCACTGCTCTGGCAAGCCCGTTTCCTGACCACGGTCAATCATCTGCGCGACCTTCCGCGTCTTTCCGTTCCGGAAATCGCCTTCGCCGGACGTTCAAACGCGGGCAAGTCGAGCGCGATCAACGTGCTGTGCAACCAGAAGCGACTGGCCTTTGCCTCGCGCACTCCCGGACGCACGCAACACATCAACTATTTTTCGATCGGAGGCGCGCATGTCGGTCAGCACCGCAACGACGCGACCCGGCTCGACGAGGTACGCGCGCTGCTGGTGGACCTGCCGGGCTACGGCTACGCCGAAGTACCGGGCGAGGCCAAGCGCCACTGGACCGAGCTGCTGGGCAACTATGTGCAAACACGCGAACAATTGTGCGCGCTTGTGCTGATCATGGATGCACGCCGCCCCTTCACCGATCTCGACGTGCAGATGCTGGAGTGGTTTGCGCCGACTGGCAAACCGGTGCATTGTCTGTTGACCAAGGCCGACAAGCTCAATCGTAGCGAAGCGAGCAATGCCTTGCGATTGGCACGCACGGTGCTGGGCAGTTACGTTGACGAGCATGGTCAGCCCTTCCCCTTCACGGCGCAGCTGTTCTCCGCCGTCAAGCGCACCGGCATCGACGAAGCCGACCGCTGCATACAGGAGCTTCTGGGCCTGGCCCCGGCAACGGCAGCTGCCGCCCCCGCATCGTAAACTCGCCGGACAAAAAAAACCCTGGAGAAAGGGGAATATCTCCAGGGTAGTAACGCCGCACTGCATTGGCAGGCGGCCCCGCTCAGGGAGGAGAAGCGGGAGGTGTGAGAACACCTGTCAATAGGAGCGAGCAGAGCCGAAAAAGTTTCGGCAGGCTTAGTATTTTTGTGTACCCATCCCGCACAAGGAAATCAATCATGACCTTCCGACATCCGGCCACAGCCTTTCCGTCGATCCGCATGCGCCGCATGCGCCGCGACGCATTCTCACGCGCGATGATGCGTGAAAGCGTCCTGACCAGTGCGGACCTGATCTATCCCGTCTTCATCCTCGATGGTCAGAACCAGCGCCAGCAGGTTGCATCGATGCCTGGCGTGGAGCGCCTGTCAGTTGACCTGCTGCTGCCTGTGGCCGAAGACTGCTTGCAATTGGGCATTCCCGTGCTGGCGCTGTTTCCGGTCATCGATCCCGCGCTCAAGTCCCCCGATGGACGGGAGGCGCTGAACCCGGATGGCCTGGTGCCGCGCGCCGTGCGCGAACTCAAGCAGCGCTTCCCCGAACTTGGCGTGCTGACCGACGTCGCACTTGATCCTTTTACCAGTCATGGCCAGGACGGTCTGCTGGATGAAAACGGTTACGTCCTGAACGATGAGTCCAAAGACGTGCTGGTCCAGCAGGCGTTGCTGCAGGCTGAATCCGGCGTCGACATCGTCGCGCCCTCGGACATGATGGACGGCCGCATCGGTGCCATTCGGGAGGCACTTGAGGCGCGCCGCCTGATCCATACCCGGATCATGGCCTATTCCGCCAAATATGCTTCTGCCTACTATGGCCCATTCCGCGACGCCGTTGGATCGAGCGCCAATCTCGGCAAGGGCAGCAAGGCGACCTATCAAATGGATCCCGCGAATTCCGACGAAGCCCTGCGCGAAGTCGCGCTCGATCTGGCCGAAGGCGCGGACATGGTGATGGTCAAGCCGGGCATGCCGTATCTCGACGTCGTCCGGCGCGTCAAGGAGGAATTCCGCGTGCCGACCTTTGCCTATCAGGTCAGCGGCGAGTACGCGATGCTCAAAGCGGCCGCGCAGAATGGCTGGCTGGACCACGAAAAGGCGATGATGGAAGCAATGTTGTGCTTCAAGCGCGCCGGTGCCGACGGCGTCCTCACCTACTTCGCGCGCGACGTAGCGCGCCTGTTGAAGCAAGCTTAAGTCGCCGTCGCATCGGAGAACAATCTGTGTCGAGCACGAATGGGTGGTGCTGGTGCCGCCCATTTCCAACGAGCGCCTTGCGCGCACAGATTCCCAGGTGAACTCGGCAGTGAACTGACAGCCCTAAACCGTAGCGTGCCTCAAAGTGCCTTCACCAGCTCCAGGGTTTGCCCGAACTTCCCGGCATCCTGGAAGCCGATCACTCGCGCGCCAGGAATTTCCCTGCCCTGCCCGTCGAAGAAGATGATGCCCGGAGGGCCGAACAGCTTGAAGCGTTTGAGCAGTGCCTTGTCGTCCGCGTTGTTCGCGGTTACGTCAGCCTGCAGCAGCAGCATGTCCGCGAAATGCGCACGCACGTTGGGCTCGCCGAAGGTGAATTTCTCCATCTCGATACAGGAAACGCACCAGTCGGCATAGAAATCCAGCATCACGGTGCGTCCGTTGGCCTTGGCCAGCATGGCATCCAGTTCGGAGATCGAATGCACCCGCACGAATTCCGTCTTGTGCTCACGGCCCGTCAGCGCCGCCAGCGGCGACAGGGCATCGCGCCCGCCACTCGCCAGACCGACGAACTGGACACTCCCCAGTGCAATAAAAGCCAGCGCGACGACCTTCGCCATCCACCGCCCATGCCCGCGCAGCAGATAGATTCCGTAGCCGAGCGCGAGCACTCCCCAGGCCAGCATCACGCTCCATCCGGGCACGACCGGAGCGACGATCCATACTGCCAGCGCCAGCATCAACACGCCAAAGAAGAACTTCACCGACTCCATCCAGGCGCCGGTGCGCGGCAACAACGTTCCGGCGGAGACGCCGACCAGCAGCAGCGGCACACTCATGCCGACCGCCATGGAGAACAGGGCAGCCGCGCCGATCACCACATCGCGTGTCTGGCTGATGTACATCAGCACGCCAGCCAGCGGCGCAGCGACGCAAGGGCCGACGATCAGTGCGGAAATGGCACCCATGGCAAACACGCCTGCCATGCGTCCCGCAGACTGGCGCTCCGAGATCCGCATCAGCTTTGCCTGCAACGCGGCGGGCACTTGCAGTTGATAGACGTTGAACATCGACAGCGCCAGCAGCACCATCAGTGCGGCGAACAGAGCAAGCGTCCAGGGCTTTTGCATCGCTGCAGCCAGGCCTTCGCCGGCCAAGCCGGCTGCCACTCCGAGGCTGGTATACACCAGCGCCATGCCCAGCGAATAGGCCACCGACAGCGTGAAGCCGCGGGCTCGGCTCACGTGCGTGCCTTCACCGAGAATGATCGAGGACAGAATGGGCACCATGGGCAGCACGCAGGGCGTCAGCGACAAGCCCAATCCAAGCAGGACGAACAAGGGAATGATGGCCATCAGCCGGCCACTCGCAAGCGAGGCTTCGATGCGCCCCATTTCGCCGTCCGCGGCGACTGATGCTGCCGCGCCATCGACGCCGATAACAGCCGGATCGAGCCGGGCTTGGGACTCTATGGGGGCATAGCACAGGCCTTCGTCGGAGCAGCCCTGGCTGGTGACATGCAGGCTGAAGGCGCTCGCGGCTTCCACCGGGAGTCGGATCGAAAGCGTCCCGCGGTGGGTTTCCACGTCTTTCTCGAACGTCTTGTCGTATTTGACCTCGCCAGCGGGTATCAGGGGCGCACCCAGTCGTGCTCCTTCGACGGAAAAGGCAAACCGTTCGCGATACATGTAGTAGCCGTCGGCAATCCGGAACCGAACTTCCGCGGTGTTTGCATCAAGCATGTACGCCGAGAAGTGAAATGCCCGCTCCGGCTCGAGGAAGGTTTGGCTGCGGGCCATCGGAGTCGCCAGCAACAGCGCACAGGCACTCGCCACGAGCAGCAGCCCCGTGACGATTCGTACGGCCAGATCCGCAGGCGCCTTATACATTCAGATCCCTTTGTGTTTCCATCGCCACCCAGTCGAGATAGGCGGGCCATCCGGCCGTAACCGGCAACGCAATGATTTCCGGAACGTCGTATGGGTGCATGGATTTGATTGCGGCTTCGACCTGCGAATAGCGCTGTACCGATGTCTTGATCAGCAAGGTCACCTCGCGTGCTTGCTCCACGGCACCTTGCCAGCGATAAATTGACCGCCCCGCAGGCAGGAGGTTCACGCATGCAGCGAGCCTGGCTTCCACGAGCCTGCGCGCAATATGCTCGCCCGTCGCGTCATCGTCGGGCACATTCGTCAATACCAGCAGAATGTCGTTCATGTGCGTCATTGTAATAGCCGGCGGCGGGTCACGACGGTGGCGAGGTAATAGCCCACTGCACAGTAGAGAATCAAGATGCCAGCATCAGCCCAGGGGGTCACGGGCCAGTCGCCCAGTACTAGCGGGCGCACCAGACTGACTGCCGCAGCAAGCGGCAGCATGCCTGCGATGGACTGCAGCCAGGCCGGCAGCTGGTCGACTGGATAGTAGACACCCGACAGAAAGATCATCGGGGTGAGGACGAGCGTGAAGTAATAGGTGAAGAAGTCGTAGCTGCGTGCGAGCGCATTGATGATCAGGCCGAGCGACGCGAAGGTCATGCCGATCAGGAAGAGCAGCGGCAAGATCAGCATGACGTGCGGGTGGCGTCCGATCCCGAGCGCCAGGATCACGACAAGTATCGCCGCACCGGAAAGGACTGCCTTGGTTGCCGCCCACAGCATCTCGGCCAGCACCACATCATCCAGGCTCAGCGGTGCATTGAGCAATGCTTCCCATGTCTTTTGGACATGCATGCGAGAGAAAGCCGAGTACAAGGCCTCGAAGGAGGCGGCCATCATGGCCGACATGCAAATCGAGCCCGACGCGAGGTAATGAATGTAAGGTACTCCGTCGATCTCCCGCAACAGGCTGCCGAGACCGTAGCCGAAGGCAAGCAAGGTGATCAGCGGCTCGGCGATGTTGCCGAGTATGCTGGCCCCGGCCAGCTTTTTCCAGGCCAGGAAATTGCGGCGCCAGATCGGCCAGAAGCGCAGAGAGAATGCGGGAGCCGCGTAAGCCTTGTTCGTCATGTCAGTCGCGCATCTCGCGCCCGGTCAGCTTCAGAAACAGATCCTCGAGGTTAGCCGGACGATGCAGGTAACGAACGCCGGACGTTGCACGCAGGCTATCAAGCAAGGGATCGGCATCGTCCACGTAGCAGAATACGGTTTCGCCGCTGATTTCGATGCGTACCGCGCGGAGCCGCGCCGCTGAATCGGCCCATTCATGCGCACGGTCACCAAAAACCTCGATAACTTCGGATTCGATGTGGCGCACGATCAGTTCACGCGGAGCGCCCTCGGCGATGATGCGCCCGTGGTCAATCACAGCCAACCGATCGCACAGCCGCTCGGCCTCGTCCATGAAATGCGTGGTGAGCACGATGGTCTTGCCCTGCGCAAGAAGAGTCTTGAGCCGCTCCCAGATCAGGTGACGCGCCTGCGGGTCCAGCCCGGTGGTCGGCTCGTCCATGAAAATCAGGTCGGGATCGTTGACCAGCGCACGCGCCAGTGTGAGGCGCCGTCGCATGCCCCCGGAGAGCTCGCTGATTCGCGCGTCCCGCTTCGCGGTCAAGTTTGCAAACTCCAGCAAGTGGGGAATACGTGCCTCAATCGTCGCATCGTCCAGCCCGAAGTAGCGACCGAATACCAGCAGATTCTCGGCCACCGTGAAATCGGGATCGAGATTGTCGGACTGCGGCACGACACCGACCCGCGCACGCGCGGCCCGGGCCTGCCCGGGCACGGGAAGCCCGACGAGGCGAATTTCGCCACGGTCCGGCGTCGTCAGCCCCAGACACAGACGCAGCGTCGTCGTCTTGCCGGCCCCGTTCGGACCCAGCAGGCCAAAACACTCCCCACGCCGCAACGAGAATGAAATGCCATCCACCACGCGAATGCGTGTACCGCCCTCACCGTACGACTTGTACAGGTCTGCGACCGACAGAATGGGATCAGCTTTCATGAATGCAGGACTCCGAAAAACCCAATCTTGCCACGCATGCCCACGCCAGCCATGCGCCGCGAATGTTGCCCTCTAAATGAAAAATGCCAGTCAGTAAAACTGACTGGCATTCTTTCCTGGCCGGTCTGTCGCCGGCGGTGGACACGCTTACTCAGCGGCCGGCACTTCCGCTTCCTCGCTGATCTCCGGACGATCGACCAGCTCAATGAAAGCCATCGGTGCATTGTCGCCCTGGCGGAAGCCCATCTTCAGAATGCGCAGATAGCCGCCGTTGCGGTTCGCGTAGCGCGGCCCGAGTTCGTTGAACAGCTTGAGCACGATTTCACGATCACGCAGGCGCGAAAAAGCCAGACGCTTGTTGGACAGGTTATCGGTCTTGCCCAGCGTGATGATCGGCTCGACAACGCGACGCAGTTCCTTTGCCTTGGGCAACGTGGTCTTGATCGCTTCGTGACGCAGGAGAGAAACGGTCATGTTGCGCAGCATCGCCAGGCGGTGCGATGAAGTGCGGTTCAACTTACGGAGTCCGTGACGGTGACGCATGGTACTTTCCTTTCTTTCGTGTTTGTGTCCAGCTCTTCTATCGGCGGGATGCCGCGGGCCGGTAAGGTTGAAGCCCTCCCCCGATTAAGGGGAGGGCGAATTGTATTACTTTTCGAGACCCGCCGGCGGCCAGTTCTCCAGCTTCATCCCCAGCGTCAGACCACGCGAAGCCAGGACTTCCTTGATCTC
>JAEZHR010000228.1 GCA_023416415.1 Pseudomonadota bacterium | reverse complement strand
CTGATCGCGGCATTGCAGCGCGACGCGGACTTCGAAGGTGCCGAACAGGTGATCACGATCGACGGCGTGCGCGTGGAATACGCGGACGGCTTCGGCCTGGCGCGCGCGTCGAACACCACGCCGGTGGTGGTGCTGCGCTTCGAGGGCGAGACGCAGGAGGCGCTGGAGCGGATTCAGGAAGCGTTCCGGAACGCGATCCTGCATTGCAAGCCGGATGCGCAATTGCCGTTCTGAGGTTTTTTCAATCGCACGCAGTCTTTCTAACCCACGTCAAGACCGCCAAATGCCGCCGCACTATCTTGGAGCCGAAGAAGTTGCAACCGGTAATTTGCGCTTCGAGGCAAGCATCAAAATCGGGGTGTGCAAGAGACATGTTCATTGATACGAGACGCGTGGAGCAAGGCACCGTTGTCGATGCCACGGTGTGCATCATTGGCGGTGGCGTGGCCGGCATCACCTTGGCCATGGAACTGGACAAGGAGGGCATCGACGTATGCCTGCTGGAGAGCGGAGGCTTTACGCCGGACGACGAGACACGCGATCTGTATCGCGGCGAGGATGTCGGTGAATGGCACTACAACTTCGCCGACGGCAGCCGCAGCCGCTTCCTCGGCGGCAGCAGCAATTGCTGGGGCGGATGGTGCCGTCCACTCGATCCATGGGATTTCGAAAAGCGCGACTGGATCGACTACAGCGGCTGGCCTTTCGGCCTGGAAGAACTGCTGCCGTACTACGATCGCACGCATCAGTTGCTGCGCCTGGGACCGAACAACTACGACCCTGAATTCTGGGAACGTTCGATCAACCGCACTGATGTGCGGCGCATGCCACTGGTGACGGGCAAGGTGCGCGACACCATCTCGCAGTTCAGCCCGCCGGCGCGCTTCGGGAAGCTCTATCGCGACATGCTGCGTCAGTCGCATCGCATGCGCGTCTTCCTGTACGCGAACGCGACCAACATCGATACCGACGACAGTGCGCGCAGCGTCACCCGCATTCAGGTGCGCACGCTTTCCGGCCGATACATGGAAGTCAAGGCGCGCTACTACATCCTGGCCGCCGGCGGAATCGAGAACGCGCGCCTGCTGCTGGCTTCGAACAAGGTCGCGCCTGCAGGACTGGGCAATGCCAACGACCTGGTCGGACGTTTCTTCATGGACCACCCGCGCCTGTTCTCGGGCAGCATCCGCTTTTCCGATGCATGGGCGCGCAACAAGCTCTCCGACGTCAAGTATCACTACATGAATGCCGCCGTGTCCGCGCACGGCACCTGCGTGGCGCATCAGTTCGCTCTTACGCCCGCAGCGCTGAAGGAAGAGGGCATCCTGAATGCGCGCGTCTGGTTCTCTTCGATCTTCCCGGGTGAAGGCAGCGAAGGTGCGCTGGCGCTGTTCCGCATCAAGCAGGCATTGCTGAAGAAGGACCAGGAAGACTGGAGCCTGTGGAAGGATGCGCTGACCATGCTGGGCCATCCGATCGACACCCTGGCCTATGGCTATACCCGGCTGTACCAGCCGCGCTGGCTGATACGCGGCGTGAAGTTCCAGCTGATCGTGGAGCCGGAACCGAACCCGGACAGCCGCGTAATGCTCTCGCCTTCGCAGAAGGATGCACTGGGCATGCCGCGCGTGCGCGTGGACTGGAGACTGACGCGCAAGGTGCAGCGCACCTTCGACCGCACGCTCGCCATTCTTGCTGCCGACATGCAGGCCTCCGGCGTCGCGCAAGTCACGCTCGATGCGCCGCTGGAAGGCAAGCGCTGGCCGGCGGGGCTGGAAGGTACCTGGCATCACATGGGCACGACCCGCATGCACGATTCGCCAAGATTCGGCGTGGTCGACCGCAATTGCCGGGTGCACGGCATGAGCAATCTCTATGTGGCCGGCAGTTCGGTGTTCCCGACCGCGGGTGCCAACTTCCCGACCATCACGCTGTCGGCGCTCGCCTTCCGCATGTCGGAACACATCGCCAGCGAGATCAGAAGCGCCAGCAACCCTTTGGCCGTGGCCGCGGCCTGAACCGAAGCGGCCACAGCCATACCGATTCAATCGCGTAGCGCACTTGCGGTGCCCCTGGGGCGACCGCAATGGCGGCGCTCGTTCCAGGCATACAGGAGCCGACATCATGTCAACTCGGAATACCGTGCTGGTCACAGGCGCAGCGGGCTATATCGGATCGCACACCTGCGTGGAACTGCTGGAAGCGGGATATGCGGTGGTTGCTCTTGATAATCTGTGCAACAGCTCGCCCGAAGCCTTGCATCGCGTGGAGCGAATCACCGGAAAGAGCATCTCCTTTCACCTTGCGGACGTGCGCGAGCGCATGGCCGTGGATCAGGTTCTGCGCGAGCATCGCATCGACGCCTGCATCCACTTCGCCGGGCTGAAGGCCGTCGGAGAATCGGTTGCGCTGCCGCTGGACTACTTCGAGAACAACGTCGCCGGAAGCGTCACGCTGCTGCAGGCGCTCGGTACTGCCGGTGTGAAACGCTTTCTGTTCAGCTCCTCGGCCACGGTTTACGGCGACCCGGCATCGGTGCCGGTGGAGGAAAGCGCGCGCCTGTCCGTCACCAATCCGTACGGCCGTTCCAAGCTGATGGTCGAGCAGGTGCTGGAAGACTTGTCGCGCTCGGACCCGGCGTGGGCGATCGGCGTGCTCCGCTACTTCAATCCGGTTGGTGCACATCCCAGCGGCATGATCGGCGAGAATCCGCGCGGCGTGCCGAACAATCTGATGCCCTTCATCGCGCAGGTGGCGGTGGGAAGACGCGAACGTCTTTCCGTGTTCGGAAACGACTATCCGACACCGGACGGTACCGGCGTGCGGGATTACATTCATGTGGTCGATCTCGCCCGCGGACACGTCGCGGCACTGAATGCGCTGATACGCAATGCCGATGGTTTCACCGTCAATCTCGGCACGGGGCGCGGCTACAGCGTGCTGGAAATGGTGCGCGCCTTTGAAGAAGCAAGCGGTCGCGCCATCCCTTACGAAATCACCACGCGCCGGCCGGGCGACATCGCGGTTTGCTATGCGAACCCGACGCGGGCCAGGGAACTGCTCGACTGGCAGGCAAGACTGGGCCTGGAGCAGATGTGCGCCGATCACTGGCGCTGGCAGCATGCGAATCCGGATGGCTATCGCTAAGGCCGTCAAGGGGCGCGTGTTCGCAGTGCTGATTCTGCTGGTTGCGGGATCGGCTGCGGGCGTCGTGGCATGCGAAGAAGAGCGGCCCCGGCATGAGGCCAGCGTGGCGCACAAGGGGTCCGCAGTGCCCATCGAGCCCGCGGCACCCTCGGCGCCGAAGGGCAAGGCGCGCCATACCGAGCGTGTCCATGCCGAGAAGCTGCCCTACGGGCAGAACCCGCATGACTGGGTGCTGACCTTCGCCGAGGAATTCGACCGGCTTGACCGCGGCCTCTGGAATGACCACATGTGGTACGAGAAGCCGAACCCGACGATCAATTACGCAGTGGAGGATGGCAAGCTGAAGATCTGGCCCCAGCGCGATGCCAGCGGCAAGTTCTTCAACCGCACGCTCGACACCGACGGTCGTTTCTACCAGACCTATGGTTATTTCGAGATGGAGGCCAGGCTGCCGCGCGGCAAGGGCACCTGGCCTGCGTTCTGGCTGTTCAATCACATCGGCGACCGGCGGCCCGAGATCGACGTGATGGAAGCCTATCCGGGTGGCGTCGAACCGTGGGGATACACCGACAAGAAGGGGGTGGCACGCCCCACCGCCTACGGCGTCACGGTCTGGCTGGACGAGCACGTGAAGGCCGGCGGGCTGCAGTACGATGCCAAGCGTGATCTGTCGGAACGCTTTCACAAGTACGCGGTGAAGTGGGAACCCGATCGCCAGACCTTCTACTTCGACGGCAAGAAGGTGCATGAAATTCATGCGCGGATGCGCGATCCGAAATACCTGGTGCTCGATCTCTGGTTCGGCAGTTCAAGCGGAGAGCCGGACGACAGCACGCCGCAGGGAAAATCCAACTCCTTCGAGATCAACTACGTACGCGCGTGGCAGTTTCGCGACCCGCCCCGAGCGAAGCCGCATTCGTTGCCGGGCGAGCACGGCGCGCACCCGCAGTAGGACGGCAGCAGCTGGCGTTTCGAAGACCGGATTCAGCTTCGCCTTCCGCAATACACCCTTCACTTCATCTCTTGATTTGGATGCATGGTCACATGCATGTCGACATTTGTGTCGTTCATGCATGCGGGCTTTCAATTTCAAATTTACATCTTGAAAATCCAGGCCAGAAACTGAATCGTGATCTGGAGAGAAGACGTCATGGCTTTTCCAATCCGCCTCTTCCCGGTCCATGTCTGGCTGTCCGAAAGAACATGAAATCCTCAGTGAGGGGAAGCCATGAGCGTGCGGCAGCGCCAGCGGCATTTCGCTCAGCAGCACTTTGCAGACAAGCCGCATTCATTCGAAATCAACTTCGTGCGCAAGTGGCGACACAAGTGAGCGATTGACCTCAAGCCTGCACATTTGAAACATGGAAAGGGGCTGTCCGCAGGGATGGCCCCTTTTCTTTTCAGTGCGTCATGCAGTACAACGCGCGCCTTGTCGCGATGAAAGCCAATGGCATTGGCATCTCTGCATTGATCGGTGCAAAGGCTGTAAAAGGCGCGAAAAAAGCCGGCATTTCACGATGACGACAGGAACCATTTTCCGTGCCGCAAGCTCTCAGCCTGCATTGCCGGGCCGCATCGCCGGCCACCGTTCATCTGAAACCGACTGAGGCTTTATTTGCATATCCTGACCGCATCTCGTTTTGTCAAGACTGCTGTTTGCGCAGCAGCTTGCGGCCTTCTGCTGGCTTGTGGGGGCAACGGTTCTGCCATGAAGGCGAGCAACAACTCGATTCTGCTGAATTCGAGCGGCTCGACGCTCGCAGAAGAACAGGTGGATTTCGTTGAAGTGAGCTCGGGCGAAAGCGCGCCGGCCGGCTTGAACTCGGACGCCGTACCCTATGGTCAGAATGCCGCGGATTACACGATCACGTTTGCCGAAGAATTCAATACGTTCGACAACGCGCTCTGGAATGACCATATATGGTACGAGCAGCCGAATGAGACGAAAAACTATGAGGTCGAGGACGGCGTGCTCAAGATCTGGCCGCAGCGCGATGCCAATGGCCAGTTCTTCAACCGCACGATCGACACCGACGGAAAGTATTACCAGACCTACGGCTATTTCGAAGTCGAAGCCCGCCTGCCGAAGGGAAAGGGCACCTGGCCTGCGTTCTGGCTGTTCAATCACATCGACGACCGTCGCCCCGAGATCGACGTAATGGAAGCCTATGCCGGCGGTGAGGCTCCCTGGGGAGTGAGGGATCACGAAGGCATTGCGCGTCCTACTGCCTATGCGCCGACAGTCTGGAAAGGCGACGTCGAAGGCCAGCTGGTAGGGACGATCCAGTATGCGACCCCCGACCTCTCGGCGGGCTTCCACAAGTATGGGGTGAAGTGGGAACCGAACAGGCAGACGTTCTACTTTGACGGACAGGAAGTGCTGACGGTGAACGTGACGATGAGTGACCCGATGTACCTGATGCTTGACCTGTGGTACGGCAGCGCCAGCGGCACGCCGGATGACAGCACCCCGCAAGGCAAGTCGAACGCGTTTGAAATCAACTATGTCCGTGCGTGGCAGTTCCGGTAACACGGGCGACTGATACAGCAAAAAAATAAACGGCATTTCGGTAAAGCGACGCTCCGATCGATCACCGAATGCCCTTGGGCCGGCAGCGATGCCGGCCTTTTTTTCGTCCTCGCTTGCCGACATGACCATATTGCCGCTCCTGCATCCGACCTTGCTAAGGTGCATTGGTTCCATCGGAAAAGACTGTTGTTTCTGCCGTTATTCTTCCTGTGTTGCCTGGAACCAAGTGCGCTTGACCTGCTCTGAAGAAACTCTTGCCACGCGGAATGCGTGGGTTACTGTCTTCAAAGAGGTCTCATCTTGCATCAAACATCCGTTTATCGCTTTTCCGTGGCAGCAGCAACCTGCGCCTGTGTCGCAGTTCTGCTTGCCGCGTGTGGCGGAGGTGGTGGCTCCGGCGGCACGCCGGCCGCATCCGAGCTGCTGCCCAGCGTCGAAGCGCATCAGCCCCAGCCCGACAATTCAAGCACGCCCGCGCCGGCCCCCACACCCGCTTCTGAAACGGAAAGCACCTGGAGCCAGTGCGCAACCGAATACGGCACATGCAACTTCGAGGGTACGCGCGAGGTGCGCTATGGCTTGAATGGCACCTGGGCCACGCGCACGGCAACCGGCTCGATCGCCTGCAACAACGCAGTCTTCGGCGATCCGCTGCCGGGCGCAGGCAAGGTCTGCCAGGTCGCCGGGACGACTGCGCCGACGCCGGCCCCCGCATCGCCGCCGGCCGCTTCCCCGGCACCGGACTCTGCGGCAGTGGCCCCCTACGGGCAGGACGCCAGCCAGTATCAGTTGACGTTCTCTGATGAATTCAACAACGGCTTCAACCGGAGTGTCTGGAACGACACCATCTGGTACGAGCAGAGCAATCCGACCATCAATTATGCGGTGGAAGATGGCAAGCTGAAGATCTGGCCGCAGCGTGACGCCAGTGGCAACTTCTTCAACCGCACCATCGATACCGATGGCAAGTATTACCAGACCTACGGTTACTTCGAGATCGATGCCAAGCTGCCGAAGGGCAAGGGTACCTGGCCTGCCTTCTGGTTGTTCAATCACATCGGC
>JAEZHR010000217.1 GCA_023416415.1 Pseudomonadota bacterium | reverse complement strand
GCCGATGAGCAGGTTGTCCTCGACGGCCATGTGGCCGAACAGGCGACGCCCTTCCATCACCTGCGCCAGTCCGAGCCGGGCGATCTCGTGCGGTGCGCGGCCGGTCAGGCGCTCCCCGCGAAAGCGCACTTCGCCCGACGTCGTCGGCAGGGTTCCCATGATGGTGCGCAACAGCGTCGACTTGCCGGCGCCGTTGGCGCCGACGATGCTGACGATTTCGCCCTCGTTGATGGCAAGGGAGACGTTGCGCAGGACCTGCACATCGCCGTACCCCGAATTAAGCTGGCTGACTTCAAGCATACGCCGCTCCTGCTGGATTGGAATGGGCATCGCCCAGGTAGGCCGCGATCACCTTCGGATCGGCAGCGACCTGAGCCGGCAGGCCCTCGGAAATCTTCTGGCCGTGATGAATGACGACCACGCGATCGGACAGTCTCATGATCGCCTTCATGTTGTGCTCGATGACCAGCACGCTGATGCCGTCCTTTCGCAGACCCTGGATCAGCGTGAGCATCTCCTCGATCTCGACTGCCGTCAGGCCGGCCATGACTTCATCGAGCAGAAGCAGCTTGGGCTGGGTCGCGAGCGCCTTCGCGACCTCGAGGCGCTTGCGCCCGGAGAGCGTCAACGTGCGGGCGATGTCGTCGCCGCGGCCGCCCAGGCCCACGCGCTCGAGCACGTCATTGGCCACGCGCTCGGCATCGGCGCGCGCATGGTGGTGCAGGAAGGCGCCGACCATGACGTTGTCGCGCACGGTCATGTCACCGAACGGACGCACGATCTGGAAGGTGCGCGAGAGGCCGGCCGCGCACAAGGCGGGCGCGCCCTTGCCATGGGTACGCTGGCCGTCGAACCAGATTTCACCGTCGGTCGGATCGAGAAAGCCGGATGCCAGCGCAAACAGCGTGGTCTTGCCGGCGCCGTTGGGGCCGATCAGACCAACGATCTCGTTCTTCCCGACCTCGAAGCTCACCTGGTCGATGGCTCGCAGACCACCGAAGCTCTTGCCTACATTGCGATATTCAAGCAACGCCATACTGCACCTTTCCCGCCGCCTTGCGCCGCGCCGATACCTTGTTCAGAACCGCCATCAGGCCGTTGGGCTGCAGGCGAATCACCACCATCAGCACCAGGCCGTAGAGCATCATGTCCACGCCGATCATGCCACCCGAGAAATGCCGCGCCAGCTCCTCGGCCGGATGCAGCAGCAGGGCGCCGAGCAAGGGGCCCCAGAGCGTGCCGCGGCCGCCGATGATGCAGATCACCGCGATGACCACGCCAAGGTTTACGCTCAGCACGCTGTCCGGTGCGATGTACATGACGAACTGGGCGTAGAAGGTGCCGCCGATGGCCGTCATGGCCGCGCTGATGATGGCTGCGAGCAGCTTGTAGCGGGTGGTGTTGATGCCCAGCGCCAGCGACGCTTCCTGATCGTTTCGGATCGCGGTCAGGTAGTAGCCGAAGCGCGAGCGCAAAATCGACCAGTTGATGACCAGCGCGATGATCGTCATGACCGCAATGATGACGAAGTAGAACTCCTTGCTGGTGTGCTGGAAGTACAGCGGTGCATCGTGCAGCAGCTTGACTTCCATCCCGCGCGAACCGCCGAGCAGGCTGTCCGCGTTTTCCACCAGCGTCTTGAGCACCACGGCGGCGGCGATGGTCGCCAGCGCGAAGTAGGCGCCGCGCAGACGGAAACAGGCAGCGCCGATGACCACTGCGGCCACGACCGCAAACAGCGCGCCGACCCACATGCCGAGCCACGGCGTGACGTTCATGTGATCGAACAGCCAGGTCGACGTGTACGCGCCGATGCCGAAATAGGCGGCATGTCCCAGCGACAGCTGACCGGCAATGCCGCCCAGGATATTCCAGGACAGCGCCAGATAGCCGAACATCAGCGTGATGATCGACACCGTGAGGACATAGGGACTGCCGATGATCAGGGGCAGTACCAGCACCAGAAACGCCAGCAGCGCGATGGCGCCGCGGCCGAGAGAGGATGTGGGCATCATTCGTTCTCCACGCCAAACAGGCCCGCGGGCCGGAAATACAGGACGGCCAGGAACAGACCGAAGATCAGCGCTTCGGCATAGGTCACCGGCATGAACTGGCTGCCGACCGATTCCAGCACGCCGACCAGGATGCCGCCCCAGAACGCGCCGCCGATCGAGCCGATGCCGCCCAGGACCACGATGACGAAGGCACGCATGCCGAACACGTCACCGACGAAGGGGTTGACCGGAAACAGCGACAGCAGCAAGGCGCCGGCCAGACCAAGCACCAGCAATCCGATGGCGAACGAGATCTGGAAGATGCGTGCGCTGTTGATGCCCAGCACGCTGGCCGCCTCGCGGTCCTGACCCGTGGCGCGGATGGCGCGGCCAAGGCGGGTCCAGCGGAGGAAGGCGACCAGACCCAGCGTGGCCAGGGCCGACACGACCAGGCTGGCCAGCTGCGGATAGGTCAGGATGTAATCCGAGAAAATCAGCAGCCCGTCATTCCAGGACGAAGCCACCGTGCGATTGTCGGGGCCGGCGATGGCCAGCATCGCATTGTTCATGAAGATCCACAGACCCGTGGTGAAGATCAGCACACCGATCGGTTCGCGCGCGATCTCCTTCTGATAGATCGCGTCGATCATGTACCGCTGGGTGAGGAATCCGAGGCCGAACAGTACGACCGCGGTCACCGGCAGCGTCAGCAACGGATGCAGACCGGCTTCGACGGAGAGCCAGTAGGAGACGAACATCGCCAGCATCAGGAAGCCGCCGTGCGCGAAGTTGATGATCTTCATGACGCCGAACTGGAGGCTCAATCCCAGCGCGATCAGACCATAGAGCGCGCCGCTGGTGATGCCACTTAGCAGGGCCTGTATCAGGGTCGAGGACATAAGAATTTCCGATAACTTGGCTCGGGACACGTACCGTGCGCGTCGCGGGCCGATTGCAGTTGCGATTGCGTGTGTGCCGGCGCAGTCTTGCGACCGCGCCGGCGCGAGTCACGGCAGGGACGCGAGTTTACTTCGCGTTGGCCGGCCAGGCCATCTTGTAGTCCTTGACCGCTACGTTGTCAGGCCAGACCGTGTAGTACTTGCCGTCCGAAATCTGCTGCATGACATAGCGCTTCTTCGGATTCTGACCCTTGGCATCGATCTCGATGTCATAGCCCAGCAGCCTGTTCAGATCGGTGCCGCTGATCTTGGTGGTGGCCAGCGCATTGCGGATCGATTCCGGATCGGCCTTGCCGGCACGCTCCAGCGCATCCTTGAGCACCCACACGGCGCCATACGCGCTGACCGACAGTTCGTTCGGCTCGACCTTGTGCGCACCGACGAAGTCATCCCAGAAGCGCTTGGCAAACGGCGTGTTGATGGTGGAGGCATAGCCGGCCCAGCCGTTGGTCGTGAAGACGTTCTGCGCGACCTGATTGCCCACCGTCGGCAGGAAATTGCTGTCGATCTGACCGGCAGCGCTGCCGATGTAGGCCATGGCATTCACCTGCATCTGCAAGAACAGCTTGTGCAACTGGATGGCGTCGCCCGCGTACGAGGTCGCGGTGACGATGTCCGGCTTCTTGCCCTTGACCTTCAGCACCAGCGGACGCAGATCCGGAGAGTTCGGCGGATAGGCTTCATCCAGAACGACTTCCACGCCGATGCGCTTGAACCCTTCGCGCAGCGTGTTGGCCATGTCCTGACCCCAGTCGGTGTTCTCGTACAGCAGTGCGGCCGTCTTGGCCTGCTTGCCCGTGGTCTTGTTCGCGTGCTCGACGAAGTCGCCCATGCTCTGTGCGTTGCCGTAGGCCGGCACCTGCACCGGACGGAAGACGTACTTGAAGCCGCGCTCGGTGATGTCGGCCTTCGCTGCGAGGTCGATGACCCACGGCGTCTTGTACTTTTCCGCGACCACGGTGGCCGGGTGGGTCGTGCCGCTCTGGAAGGCGCCCATCAGAACCGGCGTCTTTTCGCGGGTGATCAGACGCTCGGTTTCGGTGATCGCCACCTTCGCGTCGCCGCGGGTGTCGGCTTCGACGAGTTCGATCTTGGCGCCGCCGAGCGACTTGATGCCGCCTTCATCGTTGATGTGCTTGACGGCCAGGTGCGCCGCGCGGCTCATGTCGCGGCCGATCGAGGCGGCCGAGCTGCCGGACAGCGGAATCAGATAGCCGACGCGAACCGGGTCGGCCGCGAAGGCGCCGGAAGCGGGCATGGCGAAGGCGCTGACTGCTGCGACCGCAGCGGCTACGCCCTTCATGGCAAGCATGGGTTTTCCTGCCGTGTGACGGGATTTTTTCAACATGTTCGATGTCTCCGTGGTTAATGGTTAGTGGTCCAACTGGTTCATCAAAAAAGACACAGCACTAAGAATCTGATCGGGCCAGCACTTCGTACGTGGCTTCAATCAGCCGGTCAGCCCGGCCGTTCAGCAGAACGCCGGGCCCCATCTGGTTCATCGTATAGGCGA
>JAEZHR010000317.1 GCA_023416415.1 Pseudomonadota bacterium | reverse complement strand
CGCTGCCCAGCTTCTTGGTACCGAAAACCAGCATGACAACGACCAGCACGATCAGCCAGTGCCAAATGCTAAACGAACCCATTGCTCTCTCCTAAGTGGACGTTGCCGCCCGCAATACAGAATGGTTGATCAGCGCTGCCCGCGCCACGGATGCGGACCACCGATCACATGCAAGTGCAGATGGTACACCTCTTGACCGCCATCAGGCCCGGTATTGAACAGAGTTTTGAAACCGCCACTGCCCCGGCTGTCACCGCTGCCATCGTGCGCTGGCACATAGGCGCAGCCGTGCTCGGCCGCAAGCCGGGGAGCAAGCAGCATCATCTTGCCCAACAGGGCGGCATGACGCTCTTCGCATTCGGACAGGCTGGCGATATGCTCCTTCGGCACGACCAGCAAATGCACGGGCGCGGCCGGGTTGATGTCGTGAAACGCGATCACATCGTCATCCTCGTACACAGTTTTCGAGGGAATCTTTTTTTCGGCAATCTTGCAAAAGATGCAGTCGGTCATTCGCGGCCCTCCTTGTTTTCACCGGCTTTGCTGGCGCGGCCGGCCTTTTCTTCAATTCCGGAGACACCCTCACGTCGCGCCAGTTCGTCGACCACGTCCTGGGCGCTGTAGCCGAATTGCGCAAGCAGCACCATTGAGTGGAACCACAGATCTGCGACCTCGTAGACCAGCTTGGCGGCATCGCCACCCGCACGGACGTCCTTGGCTGCCATCACTGTTTCGGTCGCTTCCTCACCGATCTTCTTGAGAATCGCATCGTCACCCTTGGCGAACAGTCGCGCGACGTAGGACGTCGCTGGATCGCCGCCATGCTCGGGCTTGCGGGTCGCGATCACTTCGGACACGCGCTGGAGGATATCGCTCATCAGTTTATTTGTAGATTTGTTCGGGGTCTTTCAGGACCGGCTCGGCCGTCTGCCAGTCCCTGGCGCCAGCCTTGTCGGAAAGCTTCTGGAAGAAGCAGGAGTGGCGCCCGGTATGGCAGGCAATGCCGCCGTGCTGCTCGACCTTGAGCAGCACCACGTCCTCGTCGCAGTCAAGCCGGATGTCAAGTACCTTCTGGATATGCCCCGACTCCTCGCCCTTGTGCCACAGCTTCTTGCGCGAGCGACTCCAGTACACCGCTTCACCGAGCTCCGCCGTCTTTGCCAGTGCCTCGCGATTCATCCATGCAAACATCAGCACGTCGCCGCTCGTGGCCTCTTGGGCAATCACCGGAACCAGCCCGTGCTCGTCCCACTTCACCTTGTCAAGCCAATCCTGGTCGGAACTCACGCCAGCCTCATCGGAATGCCTTGCTCGGCCATGAAACGCTTGGCTTCCTGCACCGTATGCTGGCCATAATGAAAGATGCTGGCGGCCAGCACCGCGTCGGCGCGACCGATCTTGATGCCATCGGCCAGATCCTGCAGGCTGCCGACTCCGCCGGAGGCAATGACCGGTATCGAAACCGCGTCCGAGACCGCACGCGTCAACGCCAGATCGAAACCGCTCTTGGTGCCGTCACGGTCCATGCTGGTGAGCAGAATCTCGCCGACGCCAAGACTTTCCATCTTGCGGGCCCACTCGACCACATCCAGCCCGGTCGCCTTGCGTCCGCCATGGGTGAAAACTTCCCAGCGCCCATCGCCGCTCTTCTTGGCATCGATCGCAACGACGATGCACTGCGAACCATATTTCTGGGCAGCATCAGCCACCATCTGCGGATTCGCCACGGCGGTACTGTTGACGCTGACCTTGTCGGCGCCGGCATTGAGCAGGCGTCGCACGTCTTCCACGGTACGCACGCCGCCGCCGACGGTGAGCGGAATGAAGACCTGAGACGCGACGGATTCGATGATGTGCAGAATCAAATCCCGCCCATCCGACGTCGCAGTGATGTCGAGAAAGGTCAACTCGTCCGCGCCCTGCTCGTCATAGCGACGCGCGATCTCCACCGGGTCGCCGGCGTCACGCAGTTCGACGAAATTGACGCCCTTGACCACGCGTCCGGCGGTCACGTCAAGACAGGGGATGATACGTTTGGCAAGGCTCATTCTTCAGCTTCTTCCGCCTCTCCAAGGCCGCTCAATGCATCGGCACGCGCCTGGGCCGCCCGCAGGTTGAGGGTACCTTCGTAGATCGAGCGTCCGCAGATCACACCTTCAATTCCTTCGCCCTCCACTTCGCACAGCGCTTCCACGTCCTTGATGTCGTGCACGCCGCCCGAAGCGATGATGGGGATGGAAACGGCCTGCGCCAGCTTGACCGTGGCTTCGATGTTCACGCCGGCCATCATGCCGTCGCGTCCGATGTCGGTATAGACAATGGCTTCGCAGCCATAGTCTTCGAACTTGGCGGCCAGCTCGATGACTTCGTGTCCGGACAGCTTGCTCCAGCCGTCGGTGGCGACCTTGCCGTCCCTGGCGTCAAGGCCGACGATGATCTGCCCCGGGAACGCGCTGCACGCATCATGCAGGAAGCCCGGGTTCTTCACGGCTGCAGTGCCGATGATGATGTAGGACAGGCCGCCATCCAAATACCGTTCGATGGTGTCGAGATCGCGGATGCCACCGCCGAGCTGCACCGGAATTTCGTCGACACCGTTGACGGCCGCGAATTCGCGTACCGCCTTGATGATGGCCTTGACCGCCGATTCATTCTTCGGTTTGCCGGCGAAGGCACCGTTCAGATCGACCAGGTGCAACCGACGCGCGCCCTGCTCCAGCCAGTGGCGGGCCATCTGAGCGGGATCTTCCGAGAACACGGTGGCCTGGTCCATGTCGCCCTGTTTCAGGCGTACGCAATGTCCGTCCTTGAGATCAATGGCAGGTATGAGCAGCATGGCGTTTGCAATGGATGGTTGGACGAAGAATCAGGGATTCCAGTGAACGAAATTCTTGTAAAGCTGCAGGCCGGCGGCTGCGCTTTTTTCGGGGTGAAACTGGGTAGCGAAGATGTTGTCGGACGCCACCGCGCATGCAAACCGCACGCCGTAGTCCGTCTCACCCGCAGTGTGCCGCGCATCTTCGGGCGCCGCGTAGTAGCTGTGGACGAAATAGAAATGACTGTCGTCGGCAATGCCATCCCACAGTGCATGGGGACGAGTCTGGCGAACCCGGTTCCAGCCCATCTGAGGCACCTTGTAGCGCGAGTCGTCGGGCTGTGTCATGCCATCGAGACGAAAGCGCACGACCTTTCCTGGCAACAGGCCCAGTCCGGGGGTATTGCCTTCCTCGCTGCGATCAAACAGCATCTGCTCGCCCACACACACGCCCAACAGCGGCTTGCTGCGACTGGCCTCGAGCACGGCCTCCAGAAGCCCCGACTCGCGCAGGCTGCGCATGCAGTCCGGCATCGCCCCCTGTCCCGGCAGCACCAGCCTGTCGGCAGCGCGCACTTCGGCCACTTCGCCGGAAATGCGCACATCGGCCTCGGGCGCGACATGTCGCAGCGCCTGGGCCACCGAACGCAGGTTTCCCATGCCGTAATCCACTACAACGATCTTGTTCATGTCGACAGAAAAGGCGGCATGGCGCCGCCTGGAGTTCCGGTTAGAGACTGCCCTTGGTCGAAGGAATCGTGCCGGCCGCGCGCGGGTCGTGTTCGGCAGCCATGCGCAGCGCGCGTCCGAATGCCTTGAACACCGTCTCTCACTGGTGGTGCGCATTCTCGCCGCGCAGATTGTCCACGTGCAACGTGACCAGAGCATGATTGACGAAGCCCTGGAAGAATTCACGCGCCAGGTCAACGTCGAAGTTCCCGATCATCGCACGTGTGAACGGCACGTTGAAGGTCAAACCCGGGCGTCCGGAGAAATCGACCACGACGCGCGACAGCGCCTCGTCCAGCGGCACGTAGGCGTGGCCGTAGCGACGGATGCCCTTCTTGTCGCCCAGCGCCTTCGCGAACGCCTGGCCGAGTGTGATGCCGACGTCTTCCACCGTGTGGTGCGCGTCGATGTGGAGGTCGCCCCTGGCTTCGATGTCGAGGTCGATCAGCCCATGGCGGGCGATCTGGTCGAGCATGTGGTCGAGAAAGGGAACGCCGGTATTCAGCCTCTGCTGACCGGTGCCGTCGAGGTTGATCGCGACGCGGATCTGCGTCTCGTTCGTGTTGCGGCTGCCCTCTGCTGCGCGGACGGTGGACATGTGGGTACTTACTTGGTTGGAGAGGCCAGCGATGCCTTGAAGGCATCGAGGAACATCCGGTTTTCTTCAGGAGTGCTTACGGTCACCCGCAGGCAGTTTTGCAGTAATGGATGCATTTTACCGACATTTTTGATCAGCACCCTACGTTCCAGCATGGCAGCATTGATCACGTCAACGTCGGGATTCGGCGCCTCGACCTTCACCAGCAGGAAATTGGCATCGGAGGGAAACACCGACACCCCGGGCAGGGCATTCAGCTCCGCCGTCAGGCTTGCCCGTTCGGCACGCAGGCGCGCGGCCTGCTCGTCGAGCACCTGCACATGGTCGAGCAGGAATTCGGCGGCGGCCTGGGTCAGCACGTTGACGTTGTAGGGCGGACGCACCTTGTCGAACTGGGCCAGCAGGCCCGCCGACGCGCTCATGTAGCCGAGTCGGATGCCGGCCAGGCCGAGTTTGGAGACCGTGCGCATGACGACCAGGTTCGGAAACTCGGGCAACCGCGGCATGAAGCTGGCCTGGGCGAAGGGTTGGTAGGCTTCGTCGACGACGACAATTCCGGTGTCCCCGACCGCCTCGATGATGGCGACCATGTCGGCCGCGTCATACAGATTGCCGGTCGGATTGTTCGGATAAGCCAGATAGGTGATCACCGGACGATGTTCGGCGATCGCGACCAGCATCGCTTCGCGGTCCAGCGACAGGTCGACACGCAACGGCACGCCGACGAACTCCATGCCCGCCAGTTTTGCCGACATCGCATACATGACGAAGCCGGGCACCGGAGCCAAGACCTTGGCGCCGGGTGTGGCGCAGGCGATCGAGAGTATCGATATCAGCTCGTCCGAGCCGTTGCCCAGGGCCAGCCCGTAGCCAGGCGGAACGCCCAGTTTCTCGACGATCTTGCGCTTGAGCTCGGCATAGCTGGGAACCGGATAGCGGTTGAGCGCGACATCGGCCAGCCTGCGCCCCAGTTCGGCGCGCAGCGCCTCGGGCAGCGTATAGGGATTTTCCATGGCGTCGAGCTTGACGAAGCCGGATGCGTCGGCGACGTGATAGCTGGCCAGGGCGCGAATGTCGGGGCGGATGACGTTCTCGATCAGGGACATGGTTCTCTCGGGTGGTTCAGGCCGCCTGCGGCTTTTCCAGCGCAGCCAGGCGGGAGGCGATCAGTTCGCAGTAATCAGGGTTCAGCTCGAAGCCGACAAAGTGGCGCTCGCAGCGCCTTGCTGCCACGGCGGTCGTGCCACTGCCCAAGAAGGGGTCGAGTACGATGCCGCTCGGCGGACAGGAAGCCTTGACCATGCGTTCGACGATTTCCAGTGGTTTCTGGGTCGGATGGTCGGCGCGTTCCCGGTGTTCGCGGTGCAGCCGCGACACGCTCCACACGTCCTTGGGGTTGTAGCCCAGTTCCAGCCATTTTGCACCGACGAAAATCGAGCGCGACCGTGCCTTCTTGGTCTCGGCGTCGTAGGGGATGCGCACGGCGTCGAGATCGAAATGATAATCCCTGGACTTGGCAAAGAAGCCGATCGTGTCATGCACCGATGAAAACCGGCGCGTGCTGCCGCCCATGGATGGAACACGGCGATCCCAGATGATCTCGTTGACCATGGTCATGCGCTTTTTCAGCATCACGAAGATCTCGGGCGCATGGCGCCAGGTCAGGAAAATGTAGAAGCTGCCGTTGGGCTTGAGTTTCGGCAAGACCGCGTCGACCCAGCGCTCGGTCCAGGCGAGATAGGCTTCGGCATCGAGCTTGTCCGAATCATTGCCGTAATCCTTGCCCAGCCCGTAGGGCGGATCGGCGATCAGCAGATCGATGCAGGCATCCGGGATACGCGCCAGGCCTTGCAACGCATCCTCGCAGAAGACGCGGTCGAGCCAGGCATTCATCTCGGACGCATCACTTCAGCCGGAACTCGGCAGAGCGGGCATGCGCCTGCAGTCCCTCGCCGTAGGCGAGTTCTGCCGCAACCTTGCCCAAGGTCCGAGCGCCCGCCGCGCTGACCTGGATGATGCTGGAGCGCTTCTGGAAATCGTAGACGCCCAGCGGCGAGGAAAACCGCGCCGTGCGTGAAGTCGGCAGCACATGGTTCGGCCCGGCGCAGTAATCGCCGAGCGACTCGGACGAAAAGCGACCGAGGAACATGGCTCCGGCGTGGCGGATCCTTTCGGCCCAACGCTGTGGCTCGTTCGAGGAGATTTCCAGGTGTTCGGCGGCAATCAGATTGGCAATCTCACAGGCTTCTTCCATGTCGCGCACCTTCACCAGCGCTCCCCTGTTGGCAAGAGAAGTACGAATCACATCCTTGCGCGGCATCTCTTCCAGCTGGCGCGCGATGCTCGCCTCGACCTTGTCGATGTAGGCCGCATCCGGGCACAGCATGATCGACTGCGCGAGTTCGTCGTGCTCGGCCTGGGAAAACAGGTCCATCGCCACCCAGTCGGGATCGGTGCTTCCATCGCACAGAACGAGAATTTCGGAGGGACCTGCAATCATGTCGATGCCCACGGTGCCGAACACGCGCCGCTTGGCGGCCGCCACGTAGGCATTGCCAGGACCGACGATCTTGTCGACCTGGGGCACGGTCGCCGTGCCGAAGGCCAGCGCACCCACTGCCTGGGCGCCGCCGATGGTAAACACGCGGTCAACGCCGGCTATGGCGGCAGCGGCCAGCACCAGTTCGTTCTTCACCCCACCGGGCGTCGGCACGACCATGATGACTTCCTGCACGCCGGCGCCCTTGGCCGGAATTGCATTCATCAGCACCGAGGACGGATAGGCGGCCTTGCCGCCGGGAACGTAGATGCCGACACGGTCGAGGGGCGTCACCTTCTGGCCCAGCACGGTGCCATCGGCTTCGGTGTAGCTGAAACCGGCGCTGCCGGTCTCGATCCTCTGCCGCTCGTGATAGGCGCGCACGCGATCAGCGGCGGTCTGCAGTGCAGCCCGGCGCTCTGGCGCAAGCCCGGCCAGAGCGTCCCGCAGTTCGTCCTGCTTCAGTTCCAGGCTCGCCACATCTGTCGCGGACAGCTTGTCGAAGCGGTTCGTGTATTCGAGCACGGCGGCGTCGCCACGCGTCTTCACGTCGGCCAGGATCTGCGCGGCGGCGCGATCGATTGCCTCGTCTTCGCTCGCCTCGAATGCGAGCAGCGCGGTGAGCTTTGCCTTGAAACCGGCTTCGGCCGAATCGAGCTTGCGGATGGATATCGCCATGGTGTCAGTCGGCCTTCGCGGCCGAGGCCTGTTCGAATGCTTCAAGTATGGGCTGCAGGCGCTCGCGCTTCAACTTCAGCGCGGCCTGGTTGACGATCAGGCGCGAGGAGATGTCCAGGATGCGCTCGACCTCGACCAGATTGTTGGCACGCAACGTGCCGCCGGTACTGACCAGATCGACGATGGCCTCGGACAGCCCGACAAGAGGCCCCAGCTCCATCGAACCGTACAGTTTGATCAGATCGACATGCACGCCCTTGGCGGCGAAATGCTCGCGCGCGCACTTGACGTACTTGGTGACCACGCGCAGTCGCGCGCCCTGGCGGACCGCATTGGCATAGTCGAAGCCGGCCGGCACAGCCACCGAGAGCCGGCACTTGGCGATGTTCAGATCGATCGGCTGGTATAGCCCTTCGCCGCCGTGCTCCAGCAGCACATCCTTGCCGGCCACGCCGAAGTCGGCCGCGCCGTACTGCACGTAGGTCGGCACATCGGACGCGCGCACGATGATCACGCGCACGCCCGGGTCGTTGGTCGAGAGGATCAGCTTGCGCGACTTTTCCGGGTCCTCGGTGACCACGATGCCGGCTGCTTCCAGCAGCGGCAGCGTCTCTTCAAAGATGCGCCCCTTGGACAGCGCGAGCGTCAATTGCGTCATCACTTCACCCTTTCGATGTTCGCGCCAACCGCGGAGAGTTTGACTTCCATGCGGTCGTAACCGCGATCGAGGTGGTAGATGCGATCGACCAGGGTCTGCCCTTCGGCGACCAGGCCGGCGATCACCAGCGAGGCCGAGGCGCGCAGGTCGGTTGCCATCACCGGCGCACCTATCAGTTTGTCCACGCCCTGCACCACTGCGGTGTGGCCTTCGATGTCGATTGCGGCACCGAGGCGGTTAAGCTCCTGCACGTGCATGAAGCGGTTTTCGAAGATCGTTTCCGTCACGCGGCTGCTGCCTTCAGCGATGCAATTCAGCGCCATGAACTGCGCCTGCATGTCGGTCGGAAATCCGGGATATTCGATGGTGCGGAAGCTGACCGCCTTCGGTCGCCGCGCCATCTGGATGCGAATCCAGTCTGCGCCGGATGTCAGGATGGCGCCGGCCTCGCGCAGCTTGTCGAGCGGCGCATCGAGCAGATCGGCACGCGTATTGCGCAAGGTAACGTCTCCGCCGGTTGCAGCCACGGCGCACAGGAAAGTGCCGGTTTCGATACGGTCGGCAACGACCTCATGCGCGGCGCCATGCAAGGCGGGCACGCCCTGCACCACCAGCCGGTCGGTGCCGATGCCTTCGATCCTGGCGCCCATCGCGGCCAGCAGATTGGCAAGGTCCGTGACTTCCGGCTCGCGCGCAGCGTTTTCCAGCACGGTCTCGCCCTCGGCCAGAGCCGCCGCCATCAGCAGGTTCTCTGTGCCGGTCACCGTAATCATGTCGGTCACGATGCGCGCGCCCTTGAGCTTCTTGGCCTTGGCGTGGATGTAGCCGGCCTCGATGCGGATCTCGGCACCCATGGCCTGCAGGCCCTTGATGTGCTGGTCGACAGGACGCGATCCGATTGCGCAACCGCCAGGCAGCGACACCTTGGCCTCGCCGAAGCGCGCCAGCAGCGGGCCGAGCACGAGGATGGAGGCACGCATGGTCTTGACCATTTCATACGGCGCTTCCGGACGGTCAATGGCGCGACCGGACAGCATCATGCGTGCACCATCCTGTTCGGTGCGCATGCCCATCTGGCGAAGTAACGCCAGCATGGTGTCGACATCCTGCAGCTGCGGAACGTTGGACAGCTCGATGCCGTCGGCCGTCAGCAAGCCGGCGCACAGGATCGGCAATGCTGCGTTCTTGGCGCCCGAGATGACGATGTCGCCGGACAGGCGCTTGCCGCCCGTGATGAGGAGCTTGTCCATTTATGGCTGGAATTCTTCCGGTGTGAGTGTCTTCATCGACAGCGCGTGGATTTCGGCGCGCATGCGCTCGCCAAGGGCACCATAGACGAGCTGATGACGCTGGATCAGACGTTTGCCAGCGAAAGCCGGGGAGACAATGACGGCATTGAAGTGCTGGCCGTCGCCTTCGACCTCGACATGGGTGCAGTCGAGCCCGGCTTCGATGTATCCCTTGATTTGCTCAGGGGTGGGCAACATGGTGCAACTCCTCGTGGTGGCGCAGCGCGCACAGGGATGATACGGTCAGTGGCGCAGCTTGTAGCCGCTCTTGAGCAGGCCGACCGCGAGACTGGCCAGCAGCGCGAAAAATATGACAACGATGGCAAAACTGCGCATCGGTTCGACGTCCGACTGGCCGAAGAAGCCGTAACGGAAGCCGTCAATCATATAAAAAAACGGGTTGAAGTGCGACACGGTCTGCCAAAACGGGGGCAGAGAATGGATCGAATAGAACACACCCGACAGGAAAGTGGCCGGCATGATCAGAAAGTTCTGGAAGGCCGCCAGCTGGTCGAACTTGTCGGCCCAGATTCCTGCGATCACGCCCATGGTGCCGAGAATGGCGGCGCCAAGCAGGGCAAACGCGAGCACCCACCATGGCGCGACGAAGGACAGGTCGGCAAACAACGAGGTAATCAGGAACACGCCGCAACCCACCGCAAGCCCGCGCACGGCGGCGGCCAGCGTGTAGGCCCCGTACAGTTCCCAATGCGACAGTGGCGGCAGCAGAACGAACACCAGGTTGCCGGTGATCTTGGACTGGATCAGCGAAGACGAGCTGTTGGCAAAGGCGTTCTGCAGCACGCTCATCATCACCAGGCCGGGCACCAGGAAGGACGTATAGCTCACGTCGGGGTAGACCTGCACGTGCTCTTCGAGCACATGGCCGAAGATCAGCAGGTACAGCATCGCCGTCAGGATGGGCGCGGAAATGGTCTGCGTCGCCACTTTCCAGAAGCGCAGGATCTCCTTGTAAAACAGGGTGCGAAAGCCCGTCATTTTTCGCTCTCCATGATCTGGATGAACACGTCCTCGAGATCGGCCTGCTGTAACTGCATGTCTTCGATGAGGGCGCCGGACTGACGCAGCGCGGCAAGGATGGGCTCCACCTCGCGGTACTCGTTCACGCGCAAGGTGTAGCGCTTGCCGCCGACGAGCTCCTCGGGATGCGAGACCAGCGGCTTCAAGCCGTCCGGCAGCGCGCCATGCGCGAGCGTGACGACCAGCTGCGAGCCCGAGATGCGACGGATCAGGCCTGCGGTGGTGTCGAGGGCGACGACCTTGCCGGCCTTGAGCATGGCAATGCGATTGCACAGCGCCTGGGCCTCTTCCAGGTAGTGCGTAGTCAGCACGATGGTGTGCCCTTCCGCGTTCAGGCGAGAGATGAATTTCCACAACGTCTGCCGCAGTTCCACATCCACGCCGGCAGTCGGTTCGTCCAGCACGATTACCGGCGGGCGATGCACCAGCGCCTGGGCAACCAGCACGCGGCGCTTCATCCCGCCCGACAGCGCGCGCATGTTGACGTCGGCCTTGCCGGTCAGGTCAAGATTGGCCATGACTTCGTCGATCCAGTCGTCGTTGCGCGCCAGCCCGAAATAGCCGGACTGCATGCGCAGCGTTTCGCGCACCGTGAAGAAGGGATCGAACACCAGCTCCTGCGGCACCACGCCGAGATGCTTGCGCGCCTGACGAAAGTCGCGCACCACATCGTGGCCGAGAATCGAGACGCTGCCGGAATCGGCACGGGCCAGTCCGGCGATGATGGAAATCAGCGTGGTCTTGCCGGCGCCGTTCGGCCCCAGCAGACCGAAGAACTCGCCTTGCTCGATGCGCAGGCTGACGCCGCCCAGCGCCTGCAGCGACTGGTAGCGTTTTTCGACGTTGAGAATTTCAAGGGCAGCCATGCTGGCTCGGGGATCGGAAAACAAGAAGGCGGCCACGCGGGCCGCCACATGCGGAACAGGCGATTATAGGAGATTTCCCCAGTGCAGGCCGGAGCCGGCTCAGGCGGACACCGGCAGCAGGCCGGACACACCGTACAAGACGATCAGGCCGCTCAACCCGGAAGGCAGGCGGCGCAGCTGCAAGCTCAGGCCGCGCGCCCGTGCCGCCCGCTGCCAGGCTAGCAGCGTGGCAACGGCGGCCGAGTCAAAACTGGCCAGGTCGCCCAGATCGAAGTCCGCCCGACCTTTGGCGATGGCCTGCAAACCCGCCTCCAGGATCTGCCCGGCATTGTTCACCGTAAGCGTCTGCGGAACTTGCATCACGAAGTCTTGCCGTTGCGTGTGGCCGCGTTCGCCAGGCGCTTGTTGCGCTCGGACAGGACGTTGATCAGGCCATCGATGCCATTCTTGCCAATTTCCGTGGCAAAGCTGTTGCGATAGCTTTCTACCAGCCAGGCACCGAGTACGTTGACGTCGTAGATCTTCCAGCCATCGCTCGTCTTTTCCAGACGGTAGTTCAACTGGATAGGCTCTCCGCGCGACTGCAGTACACGTGATTTCACTTCCACTTCGGTGTCGGCCGGATCGGCGCGGAACGGGCGGAACTCGACGCGCTGGTCCTTCACCTGGGAGATGGCACCGGAGTAGGTATAGACCAGCAGATCGCGGAACTCCTCGACCAGGCGCTGGCGCTGCTCAGGGCTGGATTCGCGCCAGTAGCGGCCGACTGCCAGCGTAGTCATGCGCTCGAAATCCACATGCGGCAGGATGTGCGTGCGCACCACTTCCATCACGCGCTGGTGGTCGCCCGCCTGGATGCGGGCATCGGTGCGTGCAATTTCAAGCACGTCCTGGCTGATGCGCTTGATCAGCGCATCAGGCGCCTCGGGCGATGCCCCCCCCTGCTGGGCCGCGGCGGGCTGTACTGCTGCAAAGCCCAGGAAAAGACCGAGCAAGGTCAGAAAATATTTATATGTCTTCATGGCAGTTCAAATCAAGTTCGCAACTCGGGGTCACTCTTCCTCGGGCGCCTGCGGCGGGTCGCCGTCGTATACCTGGCTCTGACGGCGCTGCAGGTAGCCATCGCGCACGAACTGGTAACGGTCCAGGGCCGCCCCTTCCAGCAAGTCCGTCGCGCCCAGCAGGGATGCGCGCTGATCAACAGTGTTCAGCGCGATGGCCCCAATGCGCGCACTCGTCGGGTCCACGTAATACACCGGGTCGACTGTGGCATTGACCGGTCTGGCCGCTGCGTCGCGCAAGGTAGAGGGGCCGAGGAACGGCAGCACGACATAGGGACCGGCGGCCACGCCCCAGCGGCCAAGCGTCTGACCGAAGTCTTCGTAATGTTTCTCGAATCCGGCTGCGCTGGCCACGTCGATCAGACCGGCGATGCCGAAGGTCGTATTGACGGCAAAGCGGCCGAAGTCGGACACCCCGTCAGCCACCTTCCCCTGCAGCACGTTGTTGAATCCGTTGCCGATATCGTCCAGGTTGCTGAAGAAGTTGTACACACCTTGCTTCACAAACTCGGGAAAAGTCTGATAGACCTCGGCTGCGGGCTTGAGTGCGACCTTGTCCACGGCTTCATTGAAACCGAATGCAACACGGTTGTAGCCTTCAAAGGGGTCGTCGGGGTTGGTCGTTGCACAAGCTGCCAGGGTCAAAGGCATCACCAGTGCCAGAAGGCGTGCGAGCGTTCTCATAGTCATTCGCCATCCTTTCCTTCAGCAGCCTTGCTGAACAAAAACTGACTGATCAGATTTTCGAGCACGATTGCCGATTGGGTCATTTTGATCCGGTCGCCTGCGGCAAGATTCTCGGCATCGCCCCCGGGTTCGAGGCCGATATACTGCTCGCCGAGCAGTCCGGACGTCAGTATCTTGGCCGAACTGTCCTTCGGAAACTGGTAGCGCTGATCCATGTCCAGCACCACCGTCGCCAGGAAGGTCTGATTGTCGAAGCGGATTTCCGCTACGCGGCCCACCACCACACCCGCGCTCTTGACCGGTGCACGCGGCTTGAGACCACCCACGTTGTCGAAACGTGCACTGACCTGATAGGTGTTCTCGAAGGTGAACGAGGCAAGATTCCCGGCCTTCATTGCCAGAAAGACCAAGGCCAGGGCACCGAGCAGCACGAACAGGCCGACCCAGACATCGATTGATTTGCGTTGCATTTCAGATCCCCCAAACGGGGCAGTCAATTGAACATCAGCGCCGTGAGCAGGAAATCCAGCCACAGCACGGTAAGTGAAGCAATCACGACGGTTCGGGTAGTCGCCCGCGCCACGCCCTCGGGGGTGGGCTTGGCCTCATAGCCCTGATACAGCGCAATGAAGGTAACGGCCACGCCGAACACTACGCTCTTGATGACCCCGTTGGCGATATCGTCCCATACGTCGACCCCGGCCTGCATCTGCGACCAGAAAGCGCCCTCATCGACGCCTATCATTGGCACGCCGACAAGATAGCCGCCAATGATGCCGACCGCGCTGAAGATCGCCGCAAGTACCGGCATGGCGATCACGCCCGCCCAGAACCGCGGAGCGACCACCCGCTTCAAGGGATCGACGGCCATCATTTCCATCGCGGCCAATTGCTCGCCGGCCTTCATCAGGCCGATCTCGGCGGTCAGCGATGTGCCCGCGCGTCCGGCAAACAGCAGCGCCGTAACCACGGGGCCGAGTTCGCGCACAAGCGCCAATGCCACCAGTACGCCAAGCGCCTGTTCCGAACCGTAGCTTTGCAGCGTGTAATAGCCTTGCAGACCGAGCACGAATCCGACAAACAGACCGGAAACCGCAATGATCACCAGCGAATAGTTGCCGATGAAGTGGATCTGATGGATGACCAGGCGTGGCCGGCGCAGCAAGGCCGGCCACGCAGCGAACATCGCCATGAACATGCGCGCACCGTAACCGAGGTTCGCGACG
>JAEZHR010000114.1 GCA_023416415.1 Pseudomonadota bacterium | reverse complement strand
TCATGGAGGGGCGCCGGATCTTCGAGGACCTGACCGTCGAGGAGAACCTGACGGCCGCGACCTTCGCACTGTCAGGCAGGCCTGCCAGCACGCCCGATTTCGAGATGGTGTACGACTACTTCCCTCGGTTGCGGGACCGGCGGAAGGGCCTCGCCGGCTATCTGTCGGGCGGCGAGCAGCAGATGCTGGCGATCGGGCGCGCGCTGATGACCTCGCCCAAGCTCTTGCTGCTGGATGAGCCTTCGATCGGCCTGGCGCCGATCATGGTGGAATCGATCTTCGAGAAGCTGCCTGCGATCAATGCACGCGGCATCACGATCCTGCTGGTCGAGCAGGACGTGCATCGTTCGCTCAGCTTCTCTTCGCGCGGTTACGTGCTCGAGCACGGCGGCATCGTCATGGAAGGCAAGAGTGCCGACCTGCTCGCCGACGAAGGTCTCAAGCGCGCCTACCTGGGCCTGTGAGCCACGCGCGACGGTGAAGTCGCTGCGGCGGCCGCACCCGGCCTGGGACGAACAAGACGACATGCGCGGCAAAGCGACCGCGGGTGCGAGCCGGCCGTGCAGCCGGCTTGCCAATCGCGGCCCGTCATTCCCGAAGGTGGAGGCAACACGCAATGAAGGATCAATACATTCTGGCACTGGACCAGGGCACCACGAGTTCGCGAGCACTGGTTTTCGATCGCAGCGGTGCCATCGTTTCGGCCGCACAGAAGGAGTTCCGGCAGATATATCCCCAGCCCGGCTGGGTTGAGCACGATCCGCAGGAAATCTGGTCGACCCAGGCCGGTGTCGCGGCGGAAGCCATCGCGCGCCTCGGTGTGGACGGCAGCGTGATCGCGGCCATCGGCATTGCCAATCAGCGTGAAACGACCATCGTCTGGGATCGGGAAACCGGCCAGCCCGTCTACAACGCCATCGTCTGGCAGGACCGGCGCACGGCAGATTTCTGCGAAGTGCTCAAATCGCGCGGACTGGAGCCCCTGGTGCGCCGCAAGACCGGCTTGCCGATCGATTCGTACTGGTCCGCCACCAAGATTCGCTGGATCCTGGACAACGTGCCCGGCGCCCGTGCACGCGCGCAGCAGGGCAAGCTCGCCTTTGGCACCGTTGACAGCTGGCTGACCTGGAACCTGAGCGACCAGAAACTGCATGTGACCGACGTGACCAATGCCTCGCGCACCATGCTCTTCAACATCCATGATCTGAAGTGGGATGACGAGCTGCTCGAAGCGCTGGACATCCCGCGCACGATGCTGCCGCAGGTGCATTCCTCTTCCGAGATCTACGGACACACGAGCACGTCGCTTTCCCACACGCCGATCCCCATCGCCGGCATCGCTGGCGACCAGCACGCCGCCCTCTTCGGCCAGATGTGCACGCGACCGGGCATGGTCAAGAACACCTACGGTACCGGCTGCTTCCTGGTCATGAACACCGGGGACAAGCCGGTCATGTCCGACAACAATCTGGTCACCACCATTGCCTGGCAGGTCGATGGCAAGGTGACTTACGCGCTGGAAGGCAGCATCTTCATCGGTGGCGCGGTGGTGCAATGGCTGCGTGACGGGCTCGGTATCGTCAGGAGCGCTTCCGAAATCGAGGCGCTGGCCGGATCGGTCGCGCACAGCGACGGTGTCTATCTCGTCCCGGCTTTCGCCGGCCTGGGGGCTCCGCACTGGAACGCGCGCGCAAGGGGCACCTTGTTCGGAGTGACGCGTGGCACCACGGCCGCGCACATCGCGCGTGCCGCCCTCGACAGCATCGCCTTTCAGTCGCTCGATGTGCTCAAGGCAATGGAATCCGACCTGGGCGAAAAGATTGCGGAAGTGCGCGTCGATGGCGGTGCCGTGGCAAACAATCTGCTCATGCAGTTCCAGGCCGACATTCTCGGCGTCGATGTGATTCGTCCCAGGATCATCGAGACGACCGCCTTGGGTGCTGCCTATCTTGCAGGCATGGCGGTCGGATACTGGGGCGGCGTCGAAGACATCCGCAGCCAGTGGCAGCTCGATCGCTGCTTTGCCGCGCAGATCCCGGCCGATCAGGCTGCTGCCCACCTGAAAGGCTGGCAGCGTGCCGTCAATGCAAGCAAGGCCTGGGCGGACGATATTTGACCGCGCACGGCGGGGACATGGTTGATCGGTGATCGCGGAAATGCGCTGACGCAATCACCGGCGGGCCGACCGCAGGACAGGGAAATCGCAGTTTCCTGAGCGGCGCAGGGATGGGTATGGCGCTTGCTGCTACCATCTCCCGGTCAATATTCCCGCCCGGCGAACAGGTCCCGCATGTCCCGCGATTGCTCCGACGCTACCATCGCGTCTTCCCGCTCTCGTTTCACCGCCATCCTGATGACCGAGGCCGTCAGGACCATCGAGCAATCGGGGCCGCTCGAGGACGATGCGGCCTTGCGGCAGGCCAGTCGCAGCGCCACCGGGCCGGAAGCGCGTCTGCTTGCACGAGGACGCCTGCTCGCCGACCGGCTCGGACTCGACCGCGAGCTCGCGCGCTGGCGTCATGCGGCATTGCCGGTGCTGCTCGCGCTGGCCCTGTTCGCCTTCGTGGCGGCCTATGGTGCGGCCGTGTCCGTCGTCGGCAGCGGACGTACCGTCAATGCCGTCACTGCCTTCTTCGCACTGCTTGCGATGCCCACCGTTACGCTGCTGGTGTGGGTGGCAACGGTCATCTTCAGCGGCACGACTGGCATGACGAGCCTATTCGGCCATCTTTCCTTCGGCAACCTGTTCCTGCGCCTGCTTGCACACCTGCCCGGCGAACGCATTCCGAATGCGCTGGCCATGACGCGTTCCGCGCAGGCGCTGCTACAGCGTTCGCGCCTGCGCCCCTGGGCCTTCGGCTTCGTCAGTCATATGGTCTGGGCAGTGGCCTTCGTGCTGATCCTGGGCGCACTGTGGTTTGCCTTTTCGTTCCAGCAGTACCGGCTGACCTGGGAGACGACGATTCTCGATGCGCAGTTCTTCGTGCGCTTCGTCACGCTTACCGGCGCGTTGCCGCACTGGCTGGGATTTCCGTTGCCGGAGGCGGCCACGCTGCAGAACCCCGCCGCGGCGGGGAGCGATCATCGCGCATGGGCGTGGTGGCTGATTGCCTGTGCGTTCGTCTACGGCTTTCTGCCGCGTGTGCTGCTGGCACTGCTGAGCTGGGCGATGTGGCAGCGTGGCGTGCGCCGGCTCCATCTGGATACGGCCGAACCTTACTACCGCAAGTTGCTGGCACGCTTCTCGGAGCTGGAGCAATCGCAGGTGATCGACGTGGAGCGGCGCGCGCCGGTGGAACGTGATGCCGTTGGATTGGCCCCGGGCGAAGCCGGCACGGCGCATGCGGTGATCGGATTCGAGTTGCCGCCGGAAGTGCAGTGGCCCGTGCCGGGTCTTGAAGAGGCGGAGCTGCTGCAGCGCATTGCCGGTACCGGCCAGGAGCGCCGTGCGTTGCTGGACGCCCTGGCGCGCCGGCGACCGCGCGCGTTGCTGGTTGTCTGTCATGCGCAGTCCAGCCCGGACCGCGGGACCGAACGCTTCCTGCGTGAAGCGGCGCAGCAGGCGGAACGCACGGCGCTGTTGCCGCTGGCGGCGTCCGGTACCGACGATGCGAGCGTGCGGCGCTGGCAGGACTGGCTGGCGCACTCGGATCTTGCGCACGTCGCGTGTCTGGTGGATGCAGCGCGGGCGGCCGCCTGGATGGAGCACGCCCATGGCTGACCCCATCCGCATCGCCGTGGTCGGCCACACCAATGCCGGCAAGACCTCGCTGCTGCGCACGCTCACGCGCCACATCGCCTTTGGCGAAGTCGCCGATCGTCCCGGCACCACGCGCCACGTGGAAGCCATCGACCTGAAGGTCGACGGCGTGCCGGCCGTGCGCTTCTTCGACACGCCGGGGCTGGAAGATGCCATCACGCTGGCGGACTACATGAAGGCACTCGCTGAGTGTCCGACGCCGCCGGACCGCGTGCGCGCCTTTCTCGCCGGGCCGGAGGCCCATGCGGCTTTCGAACAGGAGGCCAAGGTGCTGCGCCAGATGCTGGAAGTGGATGCCGGCATTTACGTGATCGACACGCGCGAGCCGGTGCTGCCGAAGTTTCGCGCCGAGATCGAGATACTGACATGGTGCGCGCGCCCCATCATGCCGGTGCTGAACTTCGTGCGCGATGCGCGCAGCCGCAAGGATGAATGGCTGACGACACTGGCGGCTTACAACCTGCATGCCTGCGTGCAGTTCGATGCCGTCGCGCCCTTCGCCGGCTCCGAAGAGCAGCTCTACCAGGACCTGAGCACCCTGCTGCGCGAGCGGCGTTCGGCGCTCGTGCGCGTGATGGAGGACCTGGCCTTCCAGCGGCGCGAACGCCAGGCCGCCGGCTGTCGCGTGGTGAGCGATCTGCTGGTGTCGATGGCGGCACTGCGCCGGCCCATTGCGCAGGAGGATTTTGCCGTCGAGCACCGTCGTGAAAAGTTCATCCGGGGATTTCGCGAGGACGTGCTGAAGGCATCGCGCGCGAGCATCGACGATCTGCTGGCGATCTATGGCTTTCGGGGCGAAGAGGCCGATGCGGCAACCCTGCCCTGGCTGGACGGGCGCTGGGAAGACGATCTGTTCAATCCGGAAACCCTGCGCGACGCCGGGCGCAAGCTCGGCGCAGGCGCTGCGGTGGGCGGTGCCATCGGATTGGTGGCGGACATCGCGACGGCCGGCTTGTCGCTGGGCGCCGGCACCGCGCTGGGCGCGGCCTTGGGTGGCATGGCGAGCCAGGGCTGGGGGCAGTTCGGGCGGCGTCTGGCGAACAAGGTGCGTGGCGTGCAGGAACTGACGCTGGAAAACGAAGTGCTCTACGTGCTGGCCGCGCACATGCTGGGCTTGATGGAGGCGCTGGAGCGGCGCGGACACGCCGCGCAAGGCAAGGTTGCCGTGGTGCAGGCCGAACAGGAAAAGGCGCAAGCCTTCAAACCGATCGTTGCAGCACTGCAGCTTGCACGTGGCCATGCCGATTGGGCGTGGATCGGGCGACGCGGCGCGACGGATGCTCGGCGTACGCGGCTGTCGGATGAGATTGCCCGGCAGCTGGAGCGCGCCTTGGCTGCAAGCATCGAGTGAGCCGACTTCCTCGCCGCCGGACGGGGCCCTGAACTTCGTTGTCCGGTCTGCATCGAACTGTCGTGACCGGTACGTTGCCGCTGATGAAACCTCGCGGCGCGTCTCGACCGATTCTCACGATCACGAGGAGCACGACATGGTTGCAGACACGAACGAACACCGGGGTGCGTTTCCGGCCGACCGCCCGGTGGATGGGTTGCGCATGGACCACGACATGCTGCGCAAGCTGGCGCAGGCCTATTACGACAACGACAGCCTGGCCGCAAAGATCAGCGCCGCCGAGCAGATCCTGATGCTGCTCGAAACCCACTCGCTGCTGGAGGAGCAGGTGTTCTATCCGGCCGTGCGCCAGGTCGATGCGTCGATGATTTCGCACTTCGAAGAGGCGCATCACAAGATCGACGACATCATGGCCACGATCAAGCGCATCTCGCTCAAGGACGGCAAGGCCTTGCCGATGTTCGAGCAGATGCTCGAGATGACGCTGGACCACATCAATGAGGAAGAAAACGCATTCTTCCCCAAGCTGGACAACGCCAGAATCGACATGACCGAGCTCGGCGAGCAGATGCAGATATTCGAGGCAACCGCTGTGCTGATACAGGCGCAGGCGACCGCGAAACCGAGGCATCACCCCCGACATTGATCCATGCACATGGACGGAGCGCGGCACCTCCGCGCGTGCACGGTGCCGCGTTGGTCGCCCTTGGGGGGCAAGCCAGAGGATTACAGGTCGAGAACCAGCTGACCCTTGAAGGTGAGTTCCAGCGACGTGCCGTTGACCTCCGCCACGCCTGCGGCGAGCGCGGTCTGGTGGACAGGATTGTCCGGATCGAAGGTAGTGGCTTGTGCGTGAATCTGGCGGACTGCGTCGTAGACGGCGCGCGTGACGATCATGGCTCGTCCTGGTCTGGCATTGAGAAGAGGCCAGTCTACAGCGATTGCCGCTGGCGAGCACCAGCCGGAAAACTTTTGTTTCCGGACCGGCGCTGCGCCGGCAGGTGCGGTGCGCATCGGCAGGATGCGGGCATCGGTGCCGCTCCTGCCGGTGATGCGAGCGATGCTAGCGGAATCAGTCGCCGAAGTAGAGGTCGGAGTAGATGCTGCTGACGGGCTGGTTCACTTCAGCTTGCACGTCGGCGCGGCTTTTGCCTTGCGCAGCGGGTTCCTTGGCGAACAGGCCGGGGTGCAGGTCGCGCATGGTCTGACCGGCGCCGCTGACGACATAGGTACCGTTGCGTTGGGCTTCGATCAGTTCGGCCTTGACCTCGGCGCGGGTCTTGCCTTGCACTGCGGCCGGCTTGGCGAACAGGGTGGGGTGCAGGCTGCGCATGGTCGTGGTGGTGCCGCTGAGGACATAGGTGCCGTTGCGTTGCGCGTCGAGCAACTCTGCGCGCACTTCGTCGCGGGTCTTGCCGGTATTGGCGTTCTGGGCGAGCGCGGGGACGGAAACCGAAGCGGCCATGACGAGGGCAATCAGGGAAGTGGCAGTGCGTTGCATGATAAATCCTTTCATTCGAGAGAGAAACCGAGGCCCCCGGGTTGTTGCCGGCGGGCGTCTGTCGATGGAAGGAACTTTAGGCTTTCCGCGATTGCGGAAAAACAGCATGCGGCGCTACACCTTGTTGCGGTATCCGCAATAATCGGCAGGCATTGAATGGACCGCCTGGAATCGATGCGTGTCTTCCAGCGCGTGGTGGACGAAGGCAGTTTTGCCGCCGCCGCCCGGGCGCTCGATCTGTCGCCGGCGGTCGTCACGCGCCGGATCGCGGATCTGGAAGCCCATCTGTCGGTTCGCCTGCTTCACCGAACCACGCGTCGGCTGTCGCTTACGCCCGCAGGCGCGGCTTATCTGGAACGCGTACGCGGCATTCTGCGCGACATCGACGAGCTGCATGCCATGACCAGTGCCGACACCCAGGAGCTGGCCGGCGTGCTTCACATTCTTGCGCCACCGATGCTGGCCACGCACATGCTGGCACCGCTGCTATCGGGCTTTCGAGCGGCTTACCCGCGCATCAGCCTGGAGATCAACGTCAACGACGAGCCGCAGATCGAGGACTACGACATCACGCTCCTGAGCGAGGAGTCGAACATCGATGCCGAACACGTGCGGCGCAAGGTCATCACGGCGGAAGCGATGCTGGTGGCCTCGCCCGCTTACCTGAAGCGACGCGGCGTGCCACGCACGCCACATGACCTGACCGCGCACGATTGCCTGCGCCTGACGCTGACCGGCAAGCGTCCCGGAAGCTGGCGCATGTGGCCTGACGAGCATGCCGACGAGCCGCTTGAGCTGGATGTGGAGCCTGTCTTGTGGTCCAACCACATTGACACTCTGCTGCGCGCGGCGCTGGACGGCGCAGGGATTGCAGCCACCTCGGTCGAACTGGTCGCTCCCTACCTCGTGCGCGGTGATCTGGTGCGCGTGCTCGCGCCGTGGATCACCGGCCGCGTCACCATCTACGCCGCCTTCCCGACCCGCAAGTTCATGCCCGAACGCACGCGGGTTTTCCTTGAATACCTGATCAACGAAACCGAGCGCACGGCGCAGGCGGCGCGCGCAGTGCTGGGGCGAGTGAAATAAAGATGCTCAATCCGCCAGCAGCACCCGGGCCAGCTCGTGCGGTGTGCTGATCATCGGATCGTGTCCGGTTGCCAGTTCCACCACTTTCCATCCCGGTTCGCCGCGCACGCGCCGGCGCATCACGTCGATGGTCGCCAGCGGCGGGCGGGTGCAATCGATGAAGGTGCGCGGGATGCGCGAAAGGCGCGCGGCATCGAAATCGAGCGGATCCTGATAGACCCCGAAAGGGTGCGGCGTCTGACGGCGGTTGACCCAGTCGCGGTCCGCGCCTTCCAGGCCGAACACGGCCGCGTCCGGCGGCAGCAGCGAGGCGCCGCCTGAAGCCCGCCCGGCCTCCAGGCGCGCGGCAATGGTCTCGGGTGAATGCTGACTGCTCCAGCTTTCGCCGGGATGGGGCGTGACTGCATCCACATAGATCATGCGTTCGATGCGCGGTGCGCCGAGTGCCAGCAAGCGGTCGGCCGCACCCGTGATCACCATGCCGCCATAACTGTGGCCGACCAGGATCACCGATTCGGCCTCGCAATGGACCACCGTGTTGACGACGTCGAGGACGTGGGTGGACAGGCGGATGTCGGCCGACAGCAAGTGCTCACGTTCGCCCACGCCGGTGAGTGTTACCGCGCAGGCTTCATGGCCGGCCGCACGCAACAGCGGCAGTACCCGCTGCCAGCACCAGGCGCCCTGCCAGGCACCGTGGACAAGAATGAAATGTTTCATGGACCTCCTTCCTTGAATAATGCAAATCTGGCAATTAAATAACTGATTGCCAGAAGCCATTTCGTTCCCCGGTGCAAACGACCTTGCTTCCGCAAAGGCGGATATCCCAACGCGGACCTTGACGCTGCGTCATTGATCGGAGCGGACCTCAGCCTTGCAAGTGCGACATATCTCCTTCTTTGCTGAACGAGATGGGCAGCACGACTAGCTCATGCCCGATCAACATCTTTCATTTCCCGAAATGCAAGAAAAATGTCATCCCGTCCATATCTCCCGCTTTTTCGAAGCAAGTTCCTTGCACGATCCACTTTCAAAAATCCTTGCAACCGGTAATATCGACCCAATCTCCTGCCATGGAGCATTTTCTCCCGGCACGGTCTTCACCTGCCCCGGGTCTTCATAAGGAAGTTTAGTGAACCAAAACCATCTTCGTATCCTCATCGCGGCGATCGTTGCGTTCGTACTGTTTTCGGCGGTCAGTCAACAGTTCAACTCCGTCGGGGAAACGGCAGCGCCCATTGCCTATTCGGAATTCCTGGATGAGGTCAAGGCGAAAAACATCAGCGAGGTCGTCATCCAGGGTACGACCGTCACGGCCGTTACAAGCGACGGCAAGAAGATCACCACCAACACCACCCTGCTCGATCGCGGCCTGGTCAATGACCTGATTGCCAACGACATCCGCTTTGACGTCAAGCATCCGGAGCAGCCGTCCTTCCTGTCCCAGGTGTTCATCTCCTGGTTCCCGATGCTGCTGCTGATTGGCGTGTGGATCTGGTTCATGCGACGCCAGCAGGGCGGCGGCAAGGGCGGACTGTTCTCCTTCGGCAAGTCCAAGGCGCGCATGCAGGACGAGCATTCGAACACCACCACCTTCGCCGACGTCGCCGGCTGCGACGAAGCGCGTGAAGAACTGGAGGAAATCGTCGAATTCCTGCGCGACCCGCGCAAGTTCCAGCAGCTCGGCGGCCACGTGCCCAAGGGCGTGCTGCTGGTCGGCCCGCCCGGCACCGGCAAGCCCTTGCTGGCCCGGGCCATGGCCGGCGAAGCGCGCGTGCCCTTCTTCACGATTTCCGGTTCCGACTTCGTTGAAATGTTCGTCGGCGTCGGCGCCTCACGCGTGCGCGACTTGTTCGCCCAGGCCAAGCAGCATGCGCCCTGCATCGTCTTCGTCGATGAAATCGACGCTGTCGGCCGCCATCGCGGCGCCGGCATGGGCGGCGGCAACGACGAACGCGAGCAGACGCTGAACCAGATGCTGGTCGAGATGGATGGCTTCGAGCCGAACTCCGGCATCATCGTCGTGGCCGCGACCAACCGCGCCGACGTGCTCGACAAGGCGCTGCTGCGTCCGGGCCGCTTCGACCGCCAGGTCATGGTCGGCCTGCCGGACATCCGCGGCCGCGAGAAGATCCTGCGCGTCCACATGCGCAAGGTCCCGCTGTCGCAGGATGTGCAGGTCGACGTGCTGGCGCGCGGCACCCCGGGCTTCTCCGGCGCCGAGCTGGCCAATCTCGTCAACGAAGCCGCGCTGTTCGCCGCCCGCCGCAACAAGCAGGTCATCGACATGCAGGACTTCGAGGACGCCAAGGACAAGATCATCATGGGTCCGGAGCGCAAGTCGGCCGTGATGCGCGAGGAAGAGCGCCGCAACACCGCCTACCACGAGTCCGGTCACGCGGTGGTCGCCAAGCTGCTGCCGAAGGCCGATCCGGTGCACAAGGTCACCATCATGCCGCGCGGCATGGCGCTGGGCCTGACCTGGCAGCTGCCCGAGCATGACCGCGTGAACATGTACAAGGACAAGATGCTCGAAGACATCGCCATCCTGTTCGGCGGCCGCATCGCGGAAGAGATCTTCATGGGCCAGCAATCCACCGGCGCATCGAACGACTTCGAACGCGCGACCAAGCTGGCGCGCGCAATGGTGACCCGGTTCGGCATGTCCGAAGTGCTGGGCACCATGGTCTACACCGACGAGCAGGACGGCTACGGCATCCCGACGCGCACGGTTTCGGAAGAAACCCAGCAGAAGGTGGACGAGGAAATCCGTCGCATCCTCGACCAGCAGTACACGCTCGCACGCAACCTGCTCGAAACCAACCGCGACAAGGTCGAAGTGATGGCGCAGGCCCTGCTGGAATGGGAAACGCTGGACGCCGACCAGGTCAACGACATCATGGCCGGCAGCGCGCCGCGTGCACCGAAGTACGTGAACGAGAAGAAGGCCCCGCCGCCCACGGACGGCACCGGGCCGGTGGTGCCGGCGACGGCTTGATGGACTAAGGCCGGGCGGGCGGAAGCCCGCGCGCTGGAACGTCAAAAGGGCGAACTGCGGTTCGCCCTTTTTTCATTCTGGCCGATAGTGCTCATGGTTTTGCTCCCCCGTACTTGTTCATTGTTCCGAGCGCTTTGTTCTTTGTCTTCCCGCTGCAGTCAGCCGGTACTTCTGGTGGCGGCTGGTGGGCTTGTCCGGCTGGGCATCTCGATCCAGCCGGCGTCTAGCGCCGGCTGGAGGTGGCGGGTTCGGAAGTGCTTGCTGTCCCGTATGCCCAGCGCGGTCATGCCGGGTCTTTTCCATGACAAGTGCGGTCAGCAGGTGCACGTCGGAGGGGGCTTCCCCGACTTGGGGGGTATCTTGGGGGGTATCTCCGCCCGCAAGTCGCCGCGACGTCGGGAGGTTCAATCGTTCAAGGCCGACTGTGCCGCCTGCTCGGGCGTGAGCCCGTCATAGAACATGTCGGTCAGCCATTCGACCTGTTCCTCGATGAATTCCTGCGCCTGATCCACCGTCGCGCCGCCGGCGACCAGGTGGCCTTCGACTTCGATGCACCAGTTGATCAGGGCTTCGGTTTCCGGGTCGAGTTTTTCCTTTTTTGCCATTTCCTTATCCTTTGTCAGCCCTGTACTAGCCTTTCACGCACACCACCTGGCGCAGGGTGTGCACCACCTCGACCAGGTCGGTCTGATGTGCCATGACCGTGTCGATGTTCTTGTAGGCGCCGGGGATCTCGTCGATGACGCCGGCGTCCTTGCGGCATTCTATCCCGCGCGTCTGCTCGGCGAGGTCAAGGCGGTTGAAGCGGCGCTTGGCTTCGGTGCGGCTCATGCGGCGGCCGGCGCCGTGCGAGCAGGAGCAGAAGGAATCCGGATTGCCCTTGCCGCGCACCACGTAGCTTTTCGCACCCATGCTGCCGGGGATGATGCCGAGCTGGTCCTTGTGGGCGGCGATGGCGCCCTTGCGCGTGACGAACAGGCGCTCGCCGCCGTGGGTTTCGCGGGCGACGTAGTTGTGGTGGCAGTTGATCGCTTCGCCTTCGACCCGGAACGGGGGCAACTGCGCGTGCATGGCGTCGAGCACGCGGCGCATCATCTCGCGCCGGTTCGCCAGCGCATAGTCCTGCGCCCATTCGACCGCTTCGACGTAGTCGTCGAACAGGGTCGCGCCTTCGCTGAAATAGGCCAGGTCGCGGTCGGGCAGCCGGATCTGGTGGCGCTCCATGTCCTTCCTCGCGGCGGCGATGAAGTAGCGACCGATGGCGTTGCCGATGCCGCGCGAGCCCGAGTGCAGCATGACCCAGATGCGCTCTTCCTCGTCGAGGCAGATTTCGATGAAGTGGTTGCCGCCGCCGAGCGTGCGGAGCTGGGTGATCCAGGTCTGCTCGAACTTCTGCTGCATTTTCGCTATGCCGCGATGGCGCGCCACGATGCGCTGCAGCCGGTCCGACAGCGGGCGCGCGGCGCGCGCATGGGCGCCGGCGCGCACCTTGTCCCATTTGTGCTGTTCGAAGCCGACCGGCACGGCCGCTTCGATGGCGCTGCGCAGGCGGGCGAGGGTGTCGGGAAGTTCACGCGCGGTCAGCGTGGTGCGCACGGCATTCATGCCGCAGCCGATGTCCACGCCGACAGCGGCAGGAATCACGGCCGCGCGGGTGGGGATCACGCTGCCTACGGTGGTGCCGATGCCGGCATGGACGTCAGGCATGGCCGCGACATGGGGATGCACGATTGGCAACTGCGCGATGTTGAGCAGCTGCTGCCGTGCTTCGTGCTCGATATCGTCGGTATAGATATGGACCGGAACGGCGCCCGTGTCCAGGATATGGCGAATGGGCATGGCGGAGCCTCTGGCTGCGTGGGGTCCGTGCCTGCCCGTATCCGCGTATGGCGGATATACGCGGCGGAGTCGGCGCTGCGCAGCCGTCAGATGTTGTAATGCTCCAGCAATGCTTGTGCGCACTCGACCGGGTCGCGCGTGGCAGGGCGGATGGAGGAGTCGTTCGCGGAAGGCTCGGCTGCCTTTGCGTATTTCCTTTTTGACAGCGCAGTCAACTGGCGCCGCACGTGGCGGCCCAGGGAAACGTTCTTTTCCTGCTCCTTGAGCGGATAGTGGCTGTGATAGCGCGTGCCGTCCTCGAACACGATCTCGACTTCGCATTCGGTCGGCTCCGGCCCGGAGGTGTCCTGCGCCCAGTTGCGCAGCACGTTGTTGGCGGCTTCGATCGAAGTGACCCGTGCGATCGAGGCGCGATCGTCCGGGCGATGAATGAAGATCCGCGAGACGTCGACTTTTTCGATGGCTTGGCTGTCCACTGTGGTCTTCCAAAGGTAGGGGAGTTTACTTGAGGTATATGGGGCCGCAAGTGAAATGTTCAATATTCGACAGCGAAATCAAGAAATGATTGCGAACTCGCTGTATCGGCCACACTCCAATTGGCGAGATGCCCTGCCTGACGGGGTGCAACTTCTGCCCTGAGGCAACATTCATCTGACCGGAGAACTGGCCATGCGTTCCGTGCTGCTTGCAGTTGTCTTTGCCGTGCCAGCGGTCGCGGCCTTTGCGGATGTCACGGTGCCCATGCAGCGCGCCGACGAGAAGGGCGTGGGCAAGTCCGTGGGAGAGGTGCGCATCACCGAATCCGACTACGGCCTTGTCTTTACGCCAGCGTTGCAAGATTTGCAGCCCGGCCTGCACGGCTTCCATGTGCATGAAAACCCGAGTTGCGAGCCGAAGGAGCAGGACGGCAAATCAACTCCCGCCGGCGCGGCCGGCGGCCATCTCGATCCGAACAAAACCCGCAGCCATGGAGCGCCGTGGGGCGATGGACATCTCGGCGATCTGCCGGCGTTGCAGGTGGACGCGCAGGGGCGTGCCGACCAGCCGGTGCTGGCGCCGCGCCTGAAGCTGTCGGATGTGCGCGGGCGTGCGCTGATGGTGCATGCGGGCGGCGACAACTATGCCGACCAGCCGAGGCCCTTGGGCGGCGGAGGCGGGCGCGTGGCATGCGGCGTGATACCGAAGGGCTGAGCGAAGGACTGAGTCCGCCGCGCGATTGAGAGTCTGCATGGGTCTTGCCCAGTTCATCCACGAGTTCGGCTACCTTGCGGTGGTCATCGGCAGCTTCTTCGAAGGCGAGGCGGTTCTGCTCGCCGGCAGCCTGGCCGCCTATCACGGCCATCTCGAGTTTTCGATGGTTTTCGCGCTGGCCGCACTGGCCAGCTTCTGCGGCGACCTGCCCTATTTCTTCGCGGGGCGCCGTTTCGGGCCGCGCCTGTTGCGCCGATTTCCGGCGCTACGCCGCCACCACCCGACCATGGAAAGGCTCATGCTGCGGCACCAGATCCTGATGGTGCTGACGCTGCGGTATCTGTATGGCCTGCGCATTGCCGGGCTGGTCGCGCTGGGCATGAGCCGCATGTCGGCCCTTCGCTTTCTGGTGCTGGACTTCATCGGGGCATTGCTCTGGTCAGGCACGGTATGCGCAACCGGCTATGGCGTGGGGCGTCTGTTCCAGAGCGTGTTCGGCGACATCGGAACCGGCGAGCAGATGGTGCTGTTGCTGGCGCTGTTGCTGGGGACTTCGCTGCTGCTGATGCGCGTGCGTCGGCGCGTCAGTGTCCGTTGAATTCCGATTCCACGTTCCCGCGCGACTGCAGCCACAGCATCACCAGCCAGCACAGCAGGGCCCAGGCCGCGCCAATGGCCCAGCCGGCCAGCACGTCGGTCGGCCAGTGCACGCCGAGATAGACGCGTGAGGCGCCGACGATGATTGTCAGCAGCACGGCCACGCTCAGCAGATAGAGTTTCACGCGCACATCGGCATAGGCACGCGCCAGCAGCACTCCGATGGTCAGATAGACAACTGCCGCCAGCAGCGCATGTCCGCTCGGAAAACTCATCGTCGACACCTCGGCCAGATGGGGTACCAGATCCGGACGCGGGCGCGCGAAATGCAGTTTGAACAGGGTCGACAGGAAGGCGCCGCCACCGACCGAAATTGCCACCAGCTGCGCCGAATGGCGTTTTCCGGCCAGCAGCAGGAAGCCGAACACAGCCAGCGTGAGCATGGTCAGCACACCGGTCGAACCCAGCGCCGTGAAATCACGCACCATCAGCTCGAACCAGCGCGGGCCGATCGGGTCGTGAGGCGCGTTCTCGGCGCGCAGCATGTGCAGAATGGCTTCGTCGAATCGGCGAGTCTCGCCTTCGCGCACGGCATCGGCGAGTTCGGCAAAGGCAAACAACGCGAGCGCGGCGCATGCCAGCGCCAGCAGCGCGGACTTTTCAAGGTGGCCAACCGCCTTGACCAGGTGGACGAGGCGCGTGGCGAGCTGGCGCAGCATGGGAACGGAGGTGTCCTGCATCGTTGTTGTACTTGTTACGGGAACCGCAACGATACTAGCGCGCAAGGGCTGTCATTGCCATGCCCGATGATGCATGAAGCAAAAGCAGCGCGGACTGTGCATCGCTTCGGCATGAAAAAATGTGTTTCCAAGTGGAACGAACTTCGCGTTCGTCCGTCTATGCAGGCACTGTATCCAATGCCCCTGCCACAGGAAGCGCATGGGCTTTAGCAAGGCGGAATGGACGTGATGAAGTGGTACTGCATGTGGCGGCTGAACCGGGTGCGCGCCTCGATTGCGAAGCTGGAAAACGAAACACGGGCGGAATTGGCGGAAGACTACACCGCGCACTCGCGCCTGCGCGTGCTGATGCGGCTGGCCGAGGGTTTCGAACAGAGGCTCGGCAAATCCTCCGGCAGCGTACCGCCGGAGGAGCCGGAGCGCGTTCGCGCGTGATCGTGAGGGCGGGGAGCCCTCGCCGCTATGCGTGCGAAATGCGGCGATCCGGATTGATTCGTCGTTCCGGTCCGCCGTAGCGCAGTGCGGAGTTGGCTCCGCGCAGGCCGAAGGCCGCGCCGATCAGCAGGATCCCGAGCACCACGGAGTACACGCTGATCACCCATACCATCGCCAATGCCCCGGGGCCCGGGTAGAGGAACACCAGTATGCCGAAGATCACCGAGGCGAGACCTGCCAGTCCAAGCAGCATGCGGCCGCCGGCCGCGCCCTGCGAACGTATTGCTGCAACGATATCCAGCGCGCCGAGCACCAACGCGTACGCGCCGATGAGCAGCACCAGGATCAGCGCGGTGAGGCCGGGATGCAGGAAGGCTATCGCGCCGGCGGCTATGCTGAGAATGCCGAGCAGCAGCGGGATGCCCCAGTCCCCCTTTGCCTTGCGGCTGGACACCGCCCCGAAGACCGAGACCGCGCCGACGACCAGCGAGTAGGCGGCGAACAGGGTGACGAGTGCCAGCAGCGTGATGCCCGGCATCAGGAAGGCCAGTACCCCGAAGGCGAGCGCTGCGATGCCGCGCAGAACCAGTACCCACCATGGTTGGATGATTGAGGCTTGCATCGTTCGTTCCTCCAAGCGCTTGCGTTATGCGTTCGAATCGCACAAGGGCGCGGAGTTCGCGGCGTTCACGACTTGTCGTGCGGCAGCATCGAGCGCAACACGGCATCGACCGCCGCATCGAAGAGTTCCGCTGCACGTTCGCTCTTCAGGTAATAGCCCTTGAGCTCGAGGCTCACCGCCCCGTGCATGGCCACCCACAGCAGGCGTGCCGCCGCGACCGGATTGCCGCGTGCCAGCACGCCCTCGTCCATCGCGCGCTCGCAGGCGTCGATCATGACCGCAAGCGATTCCCACGCCTGACTTCGCGAAGCCGCGGGCGGCACGAAGCCGGCGATGGCGTCGCCGAACATGACCATGTAGTAGCCAGGATTGCGCCGGGCATACTGACGGTAGACGCGCGCGATCTGCAGCAGTGGTGCGAGTCCTTCGTGCTCAGGCTTGCGCCGGCGTGTGTCGGCGAGTGCGGTCTTCAGGCGCGCAAAGCCTTCCAGATACAGCTCGTTGGCCAGGCCGTCCTTGCCGCCGAACTGGGTGTAGATCACGCTGGTCGAGCAGTTGACCGACTCGGCCACGCGTCGCACGGTCAGCCCCGCCGGCCCTTCTTCGGCCAGCAGGCGCATGGCTGCGTCAAGCATGCCCTGACGCAAGCCGGCACGCAGCGCCTGCTGCGCCTGGCGGAAATCGATCGCTTCGGTCTTTCGGGGTCTGGTGCTCAAATTGGCGTCCGTCGATAACATTGTTATCTCTGATAACATCATACGGCGATCAACAAGAAGCGCAACAGGAAACACGACTACAGCGCCATCCACCTTCGAGACAACCCCAAGGAGCCTGCATGAGCAATCCCCGCCTTCCGGCCGTTCTCCGGAACCTTTCCCTGCCTGTCATCGCCTCGCCGATGTTCATCGCCAGCGGACCGGCCCTCGTCACCGCGCAATGCAAGGCCGGCATCGTCGGCTCCTTCCCCGCGCTCAACGCGCGTCCTGCCGAGATGCTCGACAGCTGGCTGACCCAGATGAAGGACGAGCTTGACGCCTGGCGCGAAGCCAATCCCGGCGCCATCGTCGGCCCCGTCGCGGTCAACCAGATCGTGCACCAGTCCAACGACCGTCTTGCCCATGACATCGAGGTCTGCGTCAAGCATCGGGTGCCGATCATCATTTCCAGCCTGCGCGCGCCGCCGAAGGAAATGCTGGATGCGGTACACAGCTATGGCGGCATCGTGCTGCATGACGTGATTTCGATCCGCCATGCGCAGAAGGCGCTGGAGGCGGGCGTGGACGGACTGATTCTGGTGGCGGCGGGCGCGGGCGGTCACGCGGGGATGCTGTCGCCGTTCGCCCTGGTCGGCGAAGTGCGCAAG
>JAEZHR010000067.1 GCA_023416415.1 Pseudomonadota bacterium | reverse complement strand
CACTGGATCACTTCAGCGAAGCAGGCCAGCACGCGGGCAAAGCGCATCAGGGATGCCTGCGACATGCTCGGCGCAGGCAAGATGCGGGTGTGCTGTTTCGATCCATCGGGTTTCTACAGCAAAGCCTTCAAGGCGCCGCAGAGCGATGAAAGGCCGGATGGCGGCCACTGACAAAAGGATTCCCATGCGCTACCAAGGCCATCTTGCACGCTGGAAGGATGACAAGGGATTCGGCTTCATTGCGCCCGACGGGGGCGGGGAGCAGGTCTTCGTGCACGTCAGTGCATTCACCAACCGGCGCCGCAGGCCGGAAGGCAACGAACGTGTCAGCTTCGAACTAAAGGTGGACGGCAAGGGACGCGCACAGGCGCACGCCGTGTCTTTCGCCGGCGAGCGCAGCCTGGCTTTCGCAGCGCGGGGAAGGAGCCTCTTTCCTCCGCTGTTTGCCATCGGTTTTCTGGCCGCACTGGGCACGGCTGTCCTTGCGGGTCATCTGCCGATCCTCGTGCCCGGCTTCTATCTCGTGGCGAGCGTCGTCGCCTTCATCGCTTACGCCCTGGACAAGTCGGCCGCCGAGAGGGGCGGGTGGCGTACGCAGGAAGGCACGCTGCACCTGCTGGCCCTGATCGGCGGCTGGCCCGGCGCGCTGGCGGCGCAGCGGCTCCTGCGGCACAAGTCGGCGAAGCCTTCGTTTCAGGCCGGTTTCTGGTTCACCGTCGTGGCCAACTGCGCAGCACTGGGCTGGCTGGCCTCGCCATCCGGTGCAGCCGTCCTGCGTTCTGCAATGCGCGCCCTTTAGCCCTTTAACTTCGGACTTCGCGTCAGATCGCCTGTCCCCCCGACACTTCAATCCGCTGCGCATTGATCCAGCCGGCGTTGTCGTCGAGGATGGCTGCCACTGCACCGCCGATATCGTCCGGCACACCGACGCGGCCCAGTGCGGTCACGGAGGCGATCTGGCGGTTGACTTCCGGCTTGTCGCGGACCAGGCCGCCGCCGAAGTCGGTTTCGATGGCGCCCGGCGCGAGGGTATTGACCGCGATGCCGCGTGCGCCGAGTTCCTTGGCCATGTACATGGACAGCGTTTCGACGCCGGATTTCATCATCGCGTAGGCGGCGTAGCCGGGAAGCACCATCCGGGTCAGGCCGGAGGACACGTTCAGGATGCGTCCACCATCCTTCATCAACGGCAACAGCTTCTGACTGAGAAAGAACGGCGCCCGGATATGTTCATTCACCATCCGGGTAAATTCCTCGTCCGTGGTTTCCATGAAGGTCTTGAACACGCCGCTGCCGGCGTTGTTGATCAGATAGTCGAAGTCGGGGCGGCCCCAGTGTTCGCGCAATGCAGAGCCGACCTGTTCCGCAAAGGCGGGAAAGCGGTCCGACCTGTCTACATCCAGCTGGAGCGCGACAGCGTTGCGGCCCTTGGCCTTGATGGCTTCGACCACGGCCTGCGCTTCCTCTTGCCGGCTGCGATAGGTCAGGATGAGGTCGCGGCCCTTGTCTGCGAGGTGCAGCGCCATGTTCCTGCCGAGCCCGCGGCTTGCGCCGGTGATCAGTACGATTTTGGCCATGCTTGTTCTCCTTGATCTGTTGAATGCAATGGGGGTGTCGTGCATCGGAAAGGCCGTCAGAAGGCGTGGCCGCGCGATGCAATCGAACGCACGATGATTTCGCTCACGTCCACCTCTTCCGGTTGCGTGATGGCATACAGCACGGCATTGGCGACCGGCTCGGGTGTGAGCGACATGCCGCGCAGGCGTTCCAGCAGTCCGGCAGCATCGGGGTCGGTGATGTCGTGGCCGAGTTCGGTGCGGGTCGCGCCCGGGGAGATGAGGGTGACCCGGATCCTGTCGGTTTCCTGCCGCAGCCCTTCGCTGATGACGCGCACCGCGTACTTGCTGGCGCAATAGACGCCACAGGCTGCGGCGACGGCATGCGCGCCGGTTGAAGTGGTGTTGATGATCTGCCCGCTGCCCTGGGCTTCCATGACGGGAAGCACGGCCGCGATGCCGTTGAGCACACCCTTGATGTTGACGTCGATGATCGCGTTCCATTCGCCGGTTTTCAGGGCGCCCATCGGCGACAGCGGCATGATGCCCGCGTTGTTGAACAGCACATCGACGCGTCCGTATTGCTCCAGCGCGAACGCAACGAAGCGCTTGACGCTGTCGGTGTCGGTGACGTCCAGCGCATGGTGGACGGCGCTGCCACCGGCTTCGCGGATATCGTTGACCAGCACCTCCAGCCGCTCGGTACGGCGTGCGCCAAGCACGAGTTGCATTCCCGCCCTGGCCAGCACCCTGGCCGTTGCTTCGCCGATTCCGCTGCTGGCACCGGTAATCAGGACGACCTTCCTCTGTGCATTCTTCATGATTCGCTCCTTTCTTGATGGCTTCGTTTGGCAGCATCAGGTTAAAGGCGCGGCACGGGCTGGCGAATACACATAGCTCCGGTGTTATTGCCTGATTCTCCAGAGTCGCAAAACTGCTGGACGAGCGGTGCTAGACTGCGCGGACCTCAATGCCAGTGGAGAAGGCGACCATGAGCGTTTCCGAAAGAGAAGAGATTGCCGCCATCATTGCCGGAAACTCCGACGGCGATGGAATTCACCCAACTGCCATACAGGGCGTCAAATGCATCCGTCTCAGCGCGCCGAGTGCCCGTTTGCCTGGCGTCTACAACCCTTCCTTGTGCGTCATTGTCCAGGGCGAAAAGCGGGTCTGGCTGGAAGATGAAATCTACGATTACAAGCCTTCCGAATATCTGGTGGTGTCCGTCGACCTGCCGGTGATCGGCGAGGTCACGCTGGGCAGTCGGCAGAGGCCTTACCTGTGCCTGCAGATCGAACTCGATCCGCAACAGCTGGCGGAACTGCTGGTTGAGGCCTTGCCATGTACGAATGAAAGCGTCATGACGACGCGCGGCATTTTCGTTGGCAGCATGGATGCGACGCTGGGCAACTGCGTGCTGCGCCTGGCACGTTTGCTCGAGGCACCTCAGGACATCCCCGTACTGGCACCATTGTTCAAGCGCGAAATCTTCTATCGCCTGCTGCAAGGGCCCTACGGCGAAACGATCGCCCAGATGGGGCGCCAGGGCAGCCTGATGCAGCGCATTGCTCATGCGATCACCCGACTCAAGGAAAACTATGACAAGCCGGTCAGGGTGGAAAGTCTGGCCAGCCAGGCGGGCATGAGCGTGTCGTCGTTTCACGCCCACTTCAAGACCGTGACGGCGATGAGCCCGCTGCAGTACCAGAAGCGGCTGCGCTTGATGGAGGCCCGGCAGATCATGCTGATGGAAATGAAGGACGCCGCCAGCACGGCCTACCGGGTCGGCTATGAAAGCCCGTCACAGTTCAGCCGCGAGTACGCCCGCATGTTCGGCCATCCGCCGGGCCGTGACAT
>JAEZHR010000030.1 GCA_023416415.1 Pseudomonadota bacterium | reverse complement strand
TGTGCAGGGTGGAAAAGACCATGTGTCCGGTCTGCGCGGCCTTGATCGCGATGTCCGCCGTTTCCAGGTCGCGGATTTCGCCGACCATGATCACGTCCGGGTCCTGACGCAGGAAGGCTTTGAGCGCCGCAGCGAAGGTCAGTCCTGCCTTGTCGTTGACATTCACCTGGTTGACGCCCGGCAGATTGATTTCAGCGGGGTCTTCAGCGGTCGAGATGTTGATGCCCGGCTTGTTCAGAATGTTCAGGCAGGTGTAGAGCGACACTGTCTTGCCCGAGCCGGTCGGCCCGGTCACCAGCACCATGCCGTAAGGGCGCTGGATTGCGTTGAGCAGCATTTCCTTCTGGTCGGGGTCATACCCGAGCGCATCGATGCCCATTTGCGCCTGTGTCCCGTCCAGGATACGCATGACGATCTTTTCGCCAAACAGCGTCGGCAGGGTGCTCACCCGGAAATCGATCGCCTTGTTCTTCGACACCACCAGCTTCATGCGGCCATCCTGCGGGACGCGCTTTTCAGAAATATCGAGTTTGGAAATGACCTTGATGCGCGAAGCCAGTTTTTCCTTGATTGCCAATGGTGGCTGGGCGATTTCGCGCAGGACGCCGTCAATGCGGAAGCGGATGCGGTAGAACTTCTCGAACGGTTCGAAGTGCAGGTCGGAGGCGCCCATGTTGATGGCGTCGACCAGAATTTTTTGCAGGAACTTGACCACCGGCGCGTCATCAATGTCTGCCGACATCGTCTCTGCCTGCGGGCCGGCAAGATCTTCCTCGTCGAACTCTATGTCGGAGTCATCCCCGATTAGTTCGTCGAGGTTCTGTTCCGCAGTCTGGTTGAGCTTCTCGATGAGCTGCAGCAGGGCAGGATGCTCGACGATGACGGGTTCGACCGCCATTTCGGTCTGGAACTTTATCTGGTCCAGTGCGTGGGTATTGGTCGGATCCGAAATTGCCACCGCGACCTTGTTGCCACGTTTGCCCAGGGCTACCGCGCGTTGCTTTTGCATCGACTTGGCGTCGATGATGCTTTCGGGCAGATAGTTCAGGCTGAAGGTAGTGAGGTCGAGCAGCGGGTATCCGAACGTCTCCGAGCAGAAGGCCGCAAGTGCAGGCGCGTCGAGGTGGCCGCTTTCGAGCAGCACATCAATGAAGGCGAGTTTGTCAGCCTGGGCTTTCCTGTGCAGTGCATCGACTTGCTGTGCAGTCAGGCGACCAGCTTGAGCGAGAGCGCGGGCAAGCCCGGAAACCGAAGCGGGTGCCGCCGCGTTGGGGAGAACTGCCGCCATGGTGTCAGGTCACAATCATCCAAAGTGCTTTAGATAATGCCTAGAGGCACCTGATTTGTAAAGGTATTTTGTCAGTCTGCTATTGACAATGGCGGGGGATGATGCTGAATCGCGTCACGACTGCCGGATAAGCTTGACGACCTTGATCGACTGGTTCTGGACCTGGACGATTTCGATCACGCATCCGCCCAGCTTCACGGCGACCGGTGCGTCGGGAATCTCCCGCAGTTCCTCCAGCAGCATCCCGTTTAGCGTCTTGGAGGTCTCCAGCGGGAAATCCAGATCGAGTGCCTTGTTGATTTCGCGCAGGTTGGCCGTGCCTTCCAGCAGGCACGTGCCTTCGGGACTCCATTCGATGCCGTCAGCGCGTCCGGCTCCGCGCATCGAGGTCGTAAACGCGCCTATCAGTTCTTCGATGATGTCTTCCAGCGTCACCAGGCCCTGCACCTCGCCATACTCATCGACGATGATGCCCAGTCGCTCGTGGTTGTCCTGAAAGTACTGCAATTGGCGCAAGGCGTCGGTGTTTTGTGGAATGAAGTAGGGCTCGGCGAGCAGTTCGCGAATGCGCTCGGCATGGAGTTCTTCGTCCTGATCCAGCACCGCGAGCACTTTTCGTACGTGCAGAATGCCGACGATGTGGTTGATTTCACCCTCGTAGACTGGCAGCTTGTTGTGATAGCAGGTGGCCAGCTGGTGGCGGATATCGGCAATCGGAGCGGCTAGATTCAGTGCCTCGATCTGCGCGCGCGGCGTCATGACGTCCTCGACCGAGACGTGTTCCAGGTCGAACAGATTGAGCAGGATGCTCTTGTGTTTCTGCGGGATGAAGGTGCCCGCCTCCAGCACGATTGAGCGCAGTTCTTCCGGAGAGACATGCGTGTCGCGCGCGGCGCTGCCTGTCTGGATGTGCAACAGTCGCAGCAGACTCTTGACGAACAGGCCGACAAACCAAGTTGCGGGCGTAGCCACCGCCATCAGCGGCTTGAGCACGAAGCTGGCGGGCAGGGCGATGCGCTCGGGATAGGTCGCGCCAATGACCTTGGGCGTGATCTCCGCAAAAACTATCAGCAGAAAGGCGACGCCGGCGGTGGCGGCCGTGATGACGCCCTCGTTATTGCCGAATGTGCCGATGGCCAGCGCAGTCACCAGGGCCGTGATGAGGGCGTTGACCAGAGTGTTGGCGACCAGTATCAGCGACAGGACCTTCTCGGTCCGTTCGAGCAGGAATAGCGTGGTGCGGGCCAGCCGACTGCCGCCGCGCGCAAGGTGCTTGATCCGATGCCGGTTCAGCGCCATCAGCGCCGTCTCGGAGATCGAGAAAAATGCGGAAAGGGAGATCAGGAAGGTGAGCGCAAGCAATTGCGCCCATATGGGTACGGTGTCCACTATGACCGTTTGGGATCGTGCCGTGCGGAACATTGCTGCGGTTCCGCTGCACATGCATGAAATGGTCGGGGTGAGAGGATTCGAACCTCCGGCCTCTACGTCCCGAACGTAGCGCTCTACCAGGCTAAGCTACACCCCGATGCAGGCTTTGAGCGAAGCGATCAGCTTAGTGATCCCGCTCGACTGCGAAAGCGCATAATTCTAGCAAGGAATTCTTGAACTCGCTAGGGGAGAATGAAGAAATTGCGTTGGCCGCGCGGCGTGCTGCCATTTCGGCTTGTTGCCGCGTGTACTCAAGAGCGCCGGATGCGGTAATGGCAGCCAGCACCTGGTCGAAGTGTGCCGAACTGCCTTGTTCGATGCATGCGCGTACGAGCGTGCGCTGGTCGGGCGTGCCGTTCTGCAAGAGATAAATCAGCGGCAGTGTTGCCTTGCCTTCACGCAAATCGTCGCCGACGTTCTTGCCGATCGCTTCGGCATTGCCGGAGTAGTCGAGTACGTCATCGATGAGCTGGAAGGCGGTGCCCAGTGAGCGACCAAATTCGGCCGCCGCCTCGATCTGTTCTTCGGAGGCGCTGGCCAGCAGGGCGCCGATCTGGCTGGAAGCCTCGAACAGTTTTGCTGTCTTGGAACGGATGACCTGCAAATAGCGCTCTTCAGTCACATCCGGATCGTGCATGTTGAGCAGTTGCAGCACTTCGCCTTCGGCGATCACGTTGGTGGCATCGGCCAGAATGCGCATGACGCGCATGCTGTCTACCGACACCATCATCTGGAAGGCGCGGGAGTAGAGAAAGTCGCCGACCAGGACGGAGGCGGCGTTGCCGAACAATGCATTGGCGGTCTCGCGACCGCGTCGCATCGAGGATTCGTCCACCACATCGTCGTGCAGCAGGGTGGCCGTATGGATGAACTCGATGACCGCAGCGAGCGTATAGTGATGCGTGCCGCGATAGCCCTGAGCGTTGGCGACGAGCAGAAGCAGCAGTGGGCGCAGGCGCTTGCCGCCAGCGCTGATGATGTATTCGCCAATCTGATTGACCAGCGGAACATCCGAATGCAGTTGCTGCCGTATCACGGCATTGACCGCATGCATGTCGGTGGTCACCGGAGCAAGAATGGTATTCGGATGGGGAGATTGGACGGCAGTGGACAAGGTCGGAAACCGGATGGTGCGGAAAAGTCATCGATTATAGACGTTCCGCCCCTCGGCGGGATGTTGGGCGGCGGCGGCGGCCGGTCCCTTTTTGCGCGGATTTCGCGGGAAGGCGCTGCGTCTTCTTCACGCGGGATGCATTTTGACCGTCCGCCCATGTTCCTGTACAATCGGCCGTTTTCCCGTTTGATCCAGGCCAAGTTGGTTGGGAAGGGGAAGAAAATCCGTAATCAACATTCGATGAGGTTCACATGTACGCGGTCATAAAAACCGGTGGCAAGCAATACAAGGTTGCTGCTGGCGAAAAACTCAAAGTAGAACAGATACCGGCTGACATTGGATCCGAAATCACTCTCGACCAGGTGCTCGCTGTGGGCGCCGGCGACAGCATCAAGTTCGGTGCTCCGCTCGTCGAAGGTGCCAAGGTCCAGGCTACGGTAGTGGCGCACGGTCGCCACGACAAGGTGAAGATTTTCAAGATGCGTCGACGCAAGCATTATCAAAAGCGTCAGGGCCATCGCCAGAACTACACTGAACTGCAAATCGTCTCGATCAACGCCTGAGTCCGAGCGGATTGGGATAACCGGAAACCAAGGAGCATCAAATGGCACACAAAAAAGGTGGCGGCACTACGCGCAACGGTCGTGATTCCGAGTCGAAACGACTGGGCGTGAAGGTCTACGGCGGCCAGGTAATCAATGCCGGCGGCATCATCATCCGTCAACGCGGCACGCGCGTGCATGCAGGCGAGAACGTTGGCGTGGGCAAGGACCACACCCTGTTCGCACTGGTTGACGGTAAGGTGCAATTCGCCATCAAGGGTGCGGCAAAGCGCCCCATCGTGACGGTGGTACCCGAGGCTGCAGCCGCCTGAGGGCAACTCGCAGCAAAGGCGCAAGCCTTCCACCAAAGGGCTCTGCCACAGGTAGGGCCTTTTTATTTTTTGCGGCAGGAATATGAAGTTTATCGACGAAGCAAGAATCGAAGTCATTGCCGGTGACGGTGGCAACGGCGTCGTGTCGTTCTGCCGCGAGAAGTTTCGCCCCTTCGGCGGACCGGACGGCGGTGATGGCGGCAAGGGCGGCAGCATCTGGGCCGTTGCAGACCGCAACATCAACACCCTCGTGGACTATCGCTACGCCAAGCTGCACAAGGCGAAGAACGGCGAGCATGGGCGCGGTTCGGACTGCTACGGCAAGGGCGCAGATAACATCATTCTGCGCATGCCGGTGGGTGTGCTGATCTCCGACCTGAATACGGGCGAACTGATCGCCGACCTGACCGAGCACGGGCAAAAGGTGCTGCTGGCCAAGGGCGGAGAAGGCGGCTGGGGCAATATCCATTTTAAGTCCTCGACCAACCGTGCGCCGCGCCAGAAGACCGATGGCAAGGAAGGCGAGCGGCGCGAACTGAAGCTGGAATTGAAGGTGCTGGCAGATGTCGGGCTGCTCGGCATGCCAAACGCCGGAAAATCGACCTTCATCACGGCAGTTTCGAATGCGCGTCCGAAAGTTGCTGACTATCCGTTCACCACGCTGCATCCGAATCTCGGAGTGGTGCGCGCGTCTCACGAAAAGAGTTTCGTGATCGCGGACATCCCGGGATTGATCGAGGGCGCGGCGGAGGGTGCTGGCTTGGGTCATCAGTTCCTGCGTCACCTCCAGCGCACGCGTCTGCTGCTTCATATTGTCGACCTGGCGCCCTTCGATGACAAGGTGGATCCGGTCAAGGAGGCCAAGGCCATCGTCAAGGAATTGCAGAAGTATGACGAGGAGCTGTATGCGAAGCCGCGCTGGTTGGTGCTCAACAAGCTGGACATGGTGCCTGAGGACGATCGCGCAAAGCGTGTGAAGGATTTCGTCAAGCGCTTCGGCTGGAAGGGCCCCGTGTTCGAGATATCGGCCCTGACGCGCGCCGGTTGCGATGAACTGACAACCGCCGTCTACGATTATCTTGCGGCGCGCCGCGACGAGGATTTGCGAGCACAGGAAACGCGCATGGCGGAAGAGGCGCGCAACATCGGATCGATCGACCCGGACGATCCCCGCTTCAAGATCATAGAATAGCGGCTCGCGAACATTGCATGCGGCGCCAGTGCGACACGACAGCGGCCGGCGCCGCGATCCCCATGAACTCAGTCATCCAGAAATCCAAGCGTCTGATCATCAAGGTTGGCTCCTCGCTCGTCACCAATGACGGCAAGGGGCTGGACAGTGCCGCCATCGCAAAGTGGGCCCAGCAGATTGCGCAGTTGCGCGCCATGGACAAGGAAGTGGTGCTGGTCAGTTCGGGTGCGGTGGCCGAAGGCATGCAACGCCTGGGCTTCGAGAAGCGGCCGAGCGAGACGCACGAACTGCAGGCCTGCGCCGCAGTCGGTCAGATGGGCTTGGCGCAGATCTACGAAAGCAGCTTCCGCCGTTACGGTCTCGGGACTGCCCAGGTGCTGCTTACGCACGCCGATCTGGCCGACCGCGAGCGCTACCTTAACGCGCGTTCCACGCTGTTTACGCTCCTTCGCCTGGGCGTCGTTCCGGTCATCAACGAGAATGACACCGTGGTTACGGACGAGATCAAGTTCGGCGACAACGATACGCTGGGAGCGCTTGTGGCCAATTTGATCGAGGCCGATGCTCTGATCATTCTCACCGACCAGAAGGGGCTCTATACCGCCGATCCGCGCCGAAACCCGGATGCGAAGTTCGTGCACGAGGCCAAGGCGGGAGACCCATCGCTGGAAGCCATGGCAGGCGGTGCCGGCACCGGAATCGGACGCGGCGGCATGCTGACCAAGATCCTTGCCGCCAAGCGTGCGGCGACCTCCGGCGCACATACCGTCATTGCATGGGGACGCGAGGATGCCGTCCTGACGCGACTGGCAAGCGGCGAGGCCATCGGTACCCAGCTGCTTGCCCAGACCGCGCAGCTGACCGCGCGAAAGCAATGGATGGCCGACCACCTGAAGACTGTTGGGGGCGTCGTGCTCGATGCGGGTGCGGTCCAGAAGGTTCGCGCGGAGGGGAAGTCACTGCTTCCCATCGGCGTAATCCAGGTGACCGGGGATTTTGGGCGGGGTGACGTGATCACGTGCGTGGACGAGCAAGGAAATGCCGTTGCGCGGGGGATCAGCAACTATGCCAGCTCGGAGACGCGGCGGATCATTCGCCACCCCTCAAGCGAGATACTTTCCATTCTCGGCTATGTGGAAGAGCCGGAACTGATCCACCGCGACAATTTGGTCGTGCTTTGAGGGCGCGGCTCAGGGGAGCGTGCTCGGATTGAGCGACTGTCCGCTGCGGATTCGCGCCACGATGCGTTCGGCCGAATCGGCGATTACTTTTTCCTGGCACATGTAATCTCGCGCCAACACCGCATGCTGACGATTGGCCGCATTGCGCACGATCCATTGCCATTGATCGCGCTTTGACCGCGACCAGTTGCCATCCGGCTGACCGAAGGCATAACGCTTGACTTCAAAGGTCTCGCATCGCAGGCCTTCGTAACTGATGTTGCGTGCGCCATTACTGCTGACCGTGACCAGCGTGTACCGGATCACGCCATCGCTGCCCACGCTGACGGACTTCGGGTCGATGAAGAACCGGTGGGTGGTGTTTCCGCTAACCTCGAACGGCAGCAATTCCTGCTCCTGTGGCGCCGCAGGCAGCTGAATGGCGATTTCCTGCCACGGCTTGTTCGGATCATCGAAGTCTTCCTCGAAATCAGACGCCGCGAAGGCGGCGCTGTGCATGGCAAGAGCGCACAGGGCAAGGCAATGCAACAGCGGCGCACGACGAAGAGGCGCAGCGGAGATTGTCGTAAGTCTCATTCAGTTCTCGTTTCGGATTTTAGGCGCAGGCTGCACGGATGCCGACGCCGTTCGGACATTCTGGCCATGGCGCAGGTAGTGTCCGCCAGATCGGCCAGAGCCGTGCTGCGAGCGGCTGAGGAAGCGTGACAGTTCCTGCAGTGCCTTCTGATAGACGTCGCGCTTGAATTCAATGACGACATCCAGCGGCACCCAGTAGTTATGCCAGCGCCAGGCATCAAATTCGGGATGATCGGTGCCACGCAAGTTGATGTCGCAGTCGCGCCCGACCATTCGCAGCAGGAACCAGATCTGTTTCTGGCCGCGGTAGTGGCCGCGCACTTCGCGCCGGATGAAACGATCCGGCACCTCGTAACGCAGCCAATCCCGCGTGCGCCCGATGATCTTCACGTGCTCGGCCTTGAGCCCGATCTCTTCCTCGAGTTCGCGATACATCGCCTGTTCAGGCGTTTCGCCGTATTTGATCCCGCCTTGCGGAAATTGCCACGAATGCTCGCGTACCCTTTTCCCCCACCAGACCTCATTGTGGCTGTTGAGCAGGATGATGCCGACGTTCGGGCGGAAGCCTTCCCGGTCCAGCATATTGCACCTCGATACTTTCGGCGGCTAGACGGCCCCCATCCTTGCAAATTTCGCATTCGTCACGGCGCCGGGGTGCGCTACGGCACGGGGTGGGCGACATGATTTGTGTTGGTGGGAAGGGCGCATCTGCCAGCTAATCCTATAGAATTGGGACCGATTATAACCCCCTCTTTTTTAAAAAGAATTCACCGCCATGCGCGCCTCGCGATTTTTTATCTCCACCCTCAAGGAAGCCCCCTCGGACGCCGAGATCGTCAGCCACAAGCTCATGATGCGCGCCGGGATGATCAAGCGTCTCGGTTCCGGCATCTATACCTACATGCCACTGGGTTTGCGCGTGATCCGCAAGGTGGAAAGCATCATCCGTGAGGAAATGAACCGGTCCGGGGCCATCGAGCTGCTGATGCCGGTCGTGCAACCGGCCGAGCTGTGGCAGGAAACCGGGCGCTGGGACAAGATGGGCCCCGAGCTGATGCGCGTGAAGGACCGCCACGGGCGCGACTACGC
>JAEZHR010000009.1 GCA_023416415.1 Pseudomonadota bacterium | reverse complement strand
ATTGCGCCCGGCGCAGGTTCACGCGGACCGGAATGACGGCCGGAACTGATATGATTCGCCGTCCTGAAAACCGCCGGATTCGTCATGCAAACCGTGAATGTGCTGTGCATCAAATGGGGTACGAAGTACGGCCCCGAATACGTCAACAAGCTGTACTCGATGGTCAGCCGAAACCTCTCGCGGCCATTCCGCTTCGTTTGCCTGACCGATGATGCCGCGGGCATCGATCCGAAGATCGAGGTCAAGGACATCCCCAAGGTCGGCTTTGCCGATTTCGATGAGCGCCTGCCCTGGGCCCGCGCGCATGGCTGGCTGAAGGTCACGAGCTTCGCCGATCCGCTCTACGACCTCTCCGGCCCGACGCTCTTCATCGACCTGGACGTCGTCATCGTCGACAGCATCGACTGCTTCTTCGAGCCCGATGGCGAATTCCGCGTCATCAAGGAATGGGACAAGACCGACGAAACCGGCAACACTTCGGTGTACCGCTTCACCATCGGCGCGCACGCCGACCTGATCGACAATCTCAAGGCCAACAAGGATCGCATCCTCAAGCAGGTACGCAACGAGCAGGAGTACGTCACCGGCACCCTCGCCGCCCAGGGCAAGCTCCAGTACTGGCCGAAGGAATGGTGCGTGAGCTTCAAGCGTCACTGCATGCCGCGCGGGATCATGAGCTGGTTCCGCCCGGCCACCATTCCGCCCGGCGCGAAAATCATCGCCTTCCATGGCAAACCCAATCCCCACGACGTGATCGCCGGACGCAGCGGCAAGTGGTACCGGCGCGTGCTGCCCGTGCAATGGGTAGCCGACAACTGGCGCTGACTCCGGGCGCTCCGACTGCCCGCGAAGCAAAGTGCGACGGCTCTATACCCTGGTCCTGTCCCTGCTGATCCTGCCGCTGCTGGCCATGTTCTGGTGGCGCGGCAGGCATGACCGCGGCTATCGCAAGCGCTGGAACGAACGCTTCGCCCTGCAGCGCATTCCCGAATCCGCGGTCGGCGGCATCGTCGTGCACGCCGTCTCGGTCGGGGAAGTGGCCGCCGCCCTGCCCCTGATCCGTCGCCTGCGCGCGGCCTACCCTGCGCTTCCGCTGACCGTCACCTGCACCACGCCGACCGGCTCGGCGCGTATCCGCGCCGCCTTCGGCGACGCGGTGCATCACTGCTACCTGCCCTTCGACCTGCCCGGCGCGAACCGGCGCTTCCTGGAAAAGCTGCAGCCGCGCGCCCTCGTCATCCTTGAGACCGAGCTCTGGCCGAATCTGCTGGCTGCCTGCCGCGCGGCGCTGATACCCGTCATCGTCGCCAACGCACGCTTGTCGGCGGGTTCGGCCAAGGGCTACCGCCGCTTCTACCGCTTCACCCGCGACATCGTCGCCAACATCGACCTGCTGCTCGCACAGGACCGTGCCACCGCGCGCCGCTTTACGGCTCTGGGTCTTGCGCACCGGCCGCAGGTATGCGGCAATCTGAAGTTCGACCACGAAATGCCGCAGGCGGCCAGCGAAACGGCCGCACGCCTGGCCCACCTCATGGCCGGCCGCCGCGTCTGGGTCGCCGGCAGCACGCATGCCGGCGAGGACGAACAGCTGATCGCAGCCGCGCGCATAGCAAGACGCCAGATGCCCGACCTGCTGCTGGTGCTGGTGCCACGCCATCCCGACCGCTTCGATGAAGTCGCGCGTCTGCTCGCGGCCGGCGGCATGCGCTTTTTGCGTCGGGCCGAAGTCGAGGGCGTGGCCTTCGACACCGATGCGGTACTGGTCGATGCCATGGGCGAGCTGGGTGTCTGGTATGCGCTGGCCGACCTGATCTTCGTCGGCGGCAGCCTGATCCCGCGCGGCGGACACAATCCGCTGGAAGCCATGTGTCTGGGCAAGGCCGTGCAAAGCGGCCCCCATGTGCACAATTTCGCGCAGGCCTATCAGCAGCTCGATTGCATGGGCGCGGTGAACTGGGTAAGGGATGCCGAAAGTCTGGCGCACAGCACGCTCGAACTGCTGCAGGACCCGCAGCGACTGGCGCAGCAGGGAGAAGCAGCGCTCGCGCTCTATCGTGAGCATGGCGGGGCCAGCGAGCGCATGGTGAACGCGATCCGCTCCTTCCTCGGCACGGATCTGAACCGATTCCGCAGCGACACCCTGCCGCGCCAGACGCTGTGGTGGCAGCGCGACTGCTTCGAACGTGTCCATCCCCAGCATTTCGACCCGGCCTACTGGCAGGCTGAACAGGCCGTCATCGGCGCCTCGACCGGACGCAATACCGCGTGGTTCATCCGCTGCAATGGTCGCAATATGGTGCTGCGCCACTACTATCGCGGCGGCCTGATCGCGAAGCTCTCGCGCGACCGTTTCCTGCGCGTGCCCGTCCTGCACAGCCGCGCAATGCAGGAGTTCAGCCTGCTGCAGCGCATGTCCGCGCGCGGCCTGCCGGTGCCTCGCCCCTGTGCGGCACGCATGGTGCGTGACGGATTGACCTACCGTGCCGACCTGCTGATCGAACTGATCCCGGACGCGCACGATCTCGCTACCATCCTGAGCAAGCAGCACGCCCTGACCGCGCAGCAATGGCAGCGCGTCGGACAGGCCATTGCCCGCCTGCATGGCGAGAACATTTATCACTCCGACCTGAACTGCCACAACATCCTGCTCGATGCAGCCGGCAAGATCTGGCTGATCGATTTCGACAAGTGCGCCCCGCGCGCGCCGGGCAAATGGAAAAGGCAGAACCTGGAACGCCTGCTGCGCTCCCTTCGCAAGGAGAAAGGAAAACTGGATACTTTCCATTGGACTGACGACGACTGGCAAAGCCTGCTGCTCGGCTACGCCCAGGGGCCAGGGTAAGAAGAATGGCGGCGCCATTTCGTCCCTACCGCGTCGCGGTCTTCGATTTCGACGGCACGCTTGCCGACTCCTTTCCCTTCTTCCTCGACACCTTCGATGTGCTGGCCGACGCGCACGGCTTCAGACGACTCGACCGCAGCCAGCTCGACAGTCTGCGCGAACTCGACGCGCGCCAGATGATGCGCGAATTTCAGATTCCGCTTTGGAAGATCCCGCGGGTTGCCACGCACTTCAAGCGCCTGATGGCCGAACGGGTCCATCACATTCGCCTGTTCGACGGCATTGCGCCCATGCTGCAGTGTCTGCATGCGCAAGGCACACAGCTGGCGCTGCTGACTTCGAATGCCGAACACAATGTGCGCGCCGTGCTCGGGGCGGAGTTGTGCGCCCTGTTTGCCCACTTGCAGTGCGGCTCCAGCCTATTCGGCAAGCAACGCCGGTTGCGCAGCCTGCTTGCGCATTGCAAGGCCGCGCCGCACGAAGTCCTGTGCATCGGCGACGAGCTGCGCGATCTCCAGGCCGCACATGCCGAACGCCTCGCCTTCGGCGCCGTTGCCTGGGGTTACACCCGTCCGCAAGCGTTGCTGCGCCATGGCCCTGCTCTGATGTTCGAGCAACCTGAAGACATTTGCGCGGCGTTCGGCGCAGGCAAGGAATGACTCAGCGCAGCTTGCGCGCATACGCCTGGCGCACATGGGTAGCGATGTATGCGCTCAGGCCCTTTCCCGCCACCGCCAGCTGCGTCATGCGCTCAATATGCGGGGCACCGGGAATGTCATTGTTGTAGAGGTACACGCCGCCGTCGGCAAACGCAACGACAAGTCCGCCGCGCACCACCTGGTATGCGACGACGCCGGAATTGCCGCGGAGGTTTCTGTAGCGTTCCATCCGATTCGATTCCGATCCGATGCAAGACCGTTTTCCCCTCAACTTCCGCGACAAGTCGAATACGACCACGGCGACACGGTCAGCGGCACGTGCCAGTTCTGGGCGGCATCGGCAATGCCGAAGGCGATGATGACGCGGTCGAGAAAGCGCGGCTCAGGCAGCGCGGCACCTTGGGCGACGAAGTAGTCGCCCACTGCAAAAACTAGCTCGTACTGTCCGGCATGCAAGGCATCGCCTTCCATCAACGGCGCATCGCAACGTCCGTCGCGATTGGTCACCGCTTCGGCGGCCAGCATGCGTCCCTGCCCTCCCACCACATACAGTTCGATCGCCATGCCTGCGGCGGGCTTTCCTTGCGTCACATCCAGGACGTGGGTGCTCAGTGTTCCCATTACGCTCTCCGGGTTGGTGGCAGTACGTCGGGTCGGATACCTTTCATCACGCTGCCTTTGCGGTGGACTTCAGGCGCAGCTTCAGGTGCGATGCCAGAATTCCGGATCACACGCCGGAGCCGGCATGTCGGACAAGATCCCGCGCTATTACCGAGGCGCGCTGCATACGGCTCAGGATGCAGCTACGTTCCGGCTATGCTGGTGACACTGACGCATGTGCAGGGTTCGGTACCGCGCAAGCGGCGCCAGGATGCTCGACACTGCAAACGCGCAATACGACACCATCGACGACACCATCGGCGGCAGCAACCTCGTACTGCCGGCCTGCGCCCTCGCCCTGGCAGGGTTTCCTGTCGCGTCATCCGGATCGACGAACGCGCGGAAGCATTTCCTCGCGAAATACCGGACAATGTGCGCCTCGAATGTACCAACCTTCTCAGGCCGTCGGTGACGAAGCCAAGGCGGGCGCAAGCTTCCGGTGTTGAGTTACAGCCATGCGCCCGATCAACGCCTGGCCGAAGCCATCCTCAGGCACGGCGATGTCGCCCGTTTCGGTCTGATCGGCTCGCACACCAGGCGCACCCGGTTCGAACACCGCATGCGCGAGCGCGGCGTGACGGATGAAAGTCTGGCACGCATGGCGGGTCCGATTGACCTTTCCGGCATCTCCGGCAGGCAGGCGGCCGTGATCGCCGCCTCGCTACGCACGCACTCCTGCAGGCCTGGGAAAACAGCCAGAACGATAGACGATGAAACCGACCCCGAAAACGCAGGCCTTCCGGGCCAGCCTGCTTCATTTCCACGCCGACCCCAGCCTCGAAGACAATGCCTGTGCATGGCACGAGGACGGTCTGCTCGTCGTACACGATGGCCGCGTGCAGGCCGCAGGCGACTACGCGAAGTTGTCGGGGATCCTGCCCGCAGACATCGTGATCCACGACTATCGCGGCAAGCTGATCGTTCCCGGCTTCATCGATACCCACATCCACTACCCGCAAGTCGATGTCATCGCGTCTCCGGCCCCAGGGCTGCTGCCCTGGCTGGACACCTACACCTTCCCCAATGAAGGCCGCTTCGGCGACAGCGACCATGCACGGGAAGTCGCGCGCTTCTTTCTGGATGAACTCCTGCGCTGCGGCACCACCACGGCGATGGTGTACTGCACCGTGCATCCGGAATCGGTCGAGGCCTTCTTCGCCGAAAGCGAAAAGCGCAATCTGCGCATGGTGGCCGGCAAGGTACTGATGGACCGCCACTGCCCGGACTTCCTGCAGGACACGGCCGAGGGCGGCGCGCGCGACAGCGAGGTCCTGATCGGCAAATGGCACAGGCGCGGCCGACAGCTGTACGCGATCACTCCGCGTTTCGCGCCCACTTCCACCGACGCGCAACTGACACTGGCGGGAGAACTCGCGCGCGCCCATCCGGACGTTTTCCTGCAGACCCATGTGGCCGAGAACACCGACGAAGTGGATTGGGTCAGGTCACTTTTTCCCGGTGCGCGCAGCTATCTCGACGTCTACGATCGCTACGGCATGCTGCGTCCGCGCAGCATGTATGCGCACTGCATCTGGCTGGACGACCATGACCGCGCGCGCATGCACGAGACGCAGTCGGCTGCCTCGATCTGCCCGACCTCGAACCTCTTCCTCGGCAGCGGTCTGTTCGATTTCCGGCGCGCCGACGCAGCCAGAGTGCCGCTGGCGATTGCTACCGACGTCGGCGGCGGCACCAGCTTTTCGATGCTGCAGACCATGAATGAACTGCACAAGATCGGTCGCATGGGCGGCACGCATTTGTCGGCCATGCGCATGTTCTACATGGCCACGCTGGGTAATGCACGCGCCATGCAGCTCGAAGGAACGATCGGCAATTTCGCATCCGGTGCCGAAGCCGATTTCATCGTGCTCGACCCGCAAGCCACGCCGCTGCTCGCGCGCCGCAGCAGCCGCTGCGAAAGCATCGAGGAACTCCTGTTCGCCTTCGCACTGCTCGGCGACGACCGGGCGGTGGCCGCAACCTACAGTGCGGGAGACCTCCGTCATCAGCGCAGCGCTCCGGGATGCCCTCGTGCCTGACAATTGAAGCCGATCAAACGGCGGGCCCGGTCGCGGGTCCGCCACTCCTCTCGGTATCCGGACCGCTTGTGCGCATTTGCGAGATGCCCGGCGCCCACCGCGTGACCCGCTTCATCTGGTTCGTCTGGTAGTCAAACTGCTGAACCCAGAAATTCCAGACGTTACTGTCCCTGTCTCTGGTGCCGACTACCGATGTTCCCTCCGGGTCGTACAGCGAGCTCCAGACACCCTGTGTCGTGGAAATCCGGTTGTCCAGTTCGAATGCCGGCGATCCAAGCACCTCGAATGCCTTGACATCCCTCCATGCGGAATCGGATGGCGCGTTGTCTATGCCTTGGGTGGCCGCGATATGCGCGACGACCGGTCGAAACGGGTCGCGGCGATTCACCTGCAGGCGGCAACCGGCCAGACCACTGGTGAAGAAATAATCTGCGGCATCGGAAAGTTCTATGACCGTGGCATCATCCGGGCGCCAAGGCAGCCAGTAGGCATTGAACGATTCTCTTTTGGCATCCTCCGCAAGCGACGTCGATGGCAGCGCCTCGTCTCCGGATTCGGTTGGCGACAGCATGAGGAGGTTCGAACTGCCAGCCGACGGTTCGAGAAAGAACCGATATACGCCGGCATTGTGATAGCGATAGGCGTAGACCCCGGGCTTTCTGAGCCGCTCTTCATCCGGAATCCCGGCCATCAAGGGCACACTCTCCATGACCATGTGCGTGAAGAGAAAATACACAGGCTCCTCGATAAACTCCCGTGTGAATTTTGCCGTCTTCAAAGCCTTGTCTGCCGCCGGGTCCCTCGTTGCAGCGCGTTCTTGCTTCGGGTCAGACCGTTTCGAAAAAAGATCGAGAATGCGAAACCGCGCCGCCAGACTGTCCGATCGACCGGCACTCCGGGTTTGGGCGGCACGAACCGATTGCGGGTCCTGTCTTGCGACGTCGCGCTCATCAGTCTGGGGCCGAAGGTCGATAGGCGTTGAAATGCTTCGATGGACGGGATACATGGCACATGGGCAGTGCTGCAAGCGGCTTGCAACATGCGAAATGACGGTCTCCATGAGTAGGGCCGAGAAACCCACAGTTCCCGGTGTATACCATCGCGTCCTTGCCGGCCTCACCGGACCGGCTTGAACACCATCAGATAGAAAATCCCGAGAAATGCGATGAAAGCTGGCCAGCCGAGCACGAACCAGAGCCTGAAGTAGCGCCAGTAGCGTGCATCCAGCGACTTGCCGGCATCCGCCGCTTCCTGCGCGACATCGCGCATGCGCATTTGCAGCCATACCACCGGGAGCCAGCTTGCCACCGCAATCGCATACAGCACCAGCGACCAGCTGATCCAGCGCGCGCTCATGGGCATTCCGGTCAGTCCCATCATCCAGAAACCGGTGACCGGCTGCAGGATCACCGTCGGCGTAGTGAACAGCCAGTCCGCCAGCACCACCTTGCGCGCAACCGCCGCGACCAGCCGGCTGTCGCGCGTGAGCGTAAAGGCCAGCATGTAGAAGGCGGAACCGATGCCAGTGCCGAACAGGATGGTGGACGACAGGATATGCAGCCACTTCACGCTCAGGTATTCCATGTCTTTTCGATCTCGTAGAGCAGCAAGATGGCCGCCAGCAAAGGCAGGTTCTTGAGGATGGGGCCGTAGGGATGCAGCCAGAATTCGGGCAGGCGCAGGCTGATGATGATGGTGTAGAGCAGCATCAGAGCGATCTGCGCCAGCCACAGCCAGGCACGGCGACGCAGCACGAGGATGCCGACTCCAAAGGCCAGATCGAGTGCGGCCGCGCCGTAGAGCATCAGTGGCGCCAGCGCCGGCGGTACGCCGGTACGCTCCAGCAGCGCATAGCTCTCGTTCACCGGGTACAGCCCGAAGGAAACAATGCCGGTCACGATCCACACCAGCGCGATCGATACCCGCAGCAGCGGCAACAGCCAGTCGAGGCGGGCCCGCAGGCTCAGCCAGTTTCGCTCCTGCGCGCCGACGAAAGCCTGCGCCGCGCGCGGGGGATGCCCGAGCAGGGCGGGCAGCGCGTTGTCCGAGGTCGTGTTGCCCCGCTCCAGCATCTGCAGCGTTTCGCGGTCGATCATGGCGCCGGACAGCCTGGCCGCGAGTTGCGCTGCGGCCATTGCCATACCTGTCGGCACGGTCAGCACCGGCAACCGATTTCCGAGGCCGAGTGCCGCACGCAGTATGCGCAGGTAATCGCGCAATGCCATGGCCTGCGGCCCGCCCAGCTCCATGCGTCGCACGCCCTGCGGCGGGGTACGCAGCAGCTGCATCACCGCCGCACACAGGTCGTCCACATGCTAGGGTTGCACGCACTGCCGCCCGCCACCGGGCAATGCCACCAGCGGCAGGCTGGCCAGCAGGGAAAACAGGCGCGCGCTGGCGCCATCGGCACCGAA
>JAEZHR010000371.1 GCA_023416415.1 Pseudomonadota bacterium | reverse complement strand
CTCTGGTACAACGGCTTCGCAGGATTGCCAACAACTGTCAGCCCTGCCGCGACTGGATGAATGACAACCGCGCCAGCTCCAACGATTGCCCAAGCACCCACGGATATCCCTTGTTTGATTGCAGCGCCAATTCCGATCCATGCCCCGGTGCTAATGCTTACACTCCCGGCCACATGCGCTCCTGGGCCGATATGGACGCCATCCTCCAGAATGCAATCATGATCAACGGTCGCGCCGGTATTGACAATGCACGCGGACCCGATCTGTGCGTCTGCATTGATGGCCGCTCCAGGCATGACGACGGTTCCGGCACCGAGGGTGGCAAATCTGCTGAATTGCGCAGAAGGGTGGACGATGCTGACGAGAGGGGCGTTGATGGATTGAAGCCAATTGTGCTTCTCCAATCGCACGGCGCAGTGTCCGATAGAGACCAGGATGCCGTCGTAGCCGTTCAAGTTCGCCGCCAACGCTGCGCTGTCTCCCACTATCGGCCAGGCACCAATTTTGTCCTTTTCGGGCCAGACATCGTCAAAGAAATCGATTGCTTGCCATCCGCACGCAAGCGCGGCGTCAGCGACAACCTTTCCGTGACCGCTGGCCCCTAGCAAGGCGAGGCGTTTCATCGTGACCTTCCATTGAACTTCGTCATGGTTGCTTCACCATTTTCAGTGATTCCCTCTTGCTTGATTACCTTGGAAATGGTCAGACACAAAATTCGCAGATCAAGCCAGAAAGTGCGATTGTCAACATACCAAACATCCAGATTGAAGCGATCTTCCCAACTGAGGGCATTGCGGCCGTTGACTTGGGCCCACCCGGTAATTCCCGGACGAACCTCGTGTCTGCGTGCCTGTTCAGGATTGTAGAGAGAGAGGTACTCCATCAGTAACGGTCGTGGTCCAACGAAACTCATGTCGCCTTTCAGCACGTTCCAGAGTTCCGGCATTTCATCCAGGCTTGTCGCTCGCAGGAAGCGGCCAAATGCCGTGAGCCGCTGTGCATCGGGCAGCAGTTCCCCGTCCGGGCCGCGAGCATCGGTCATCGTTCGGAACTTCACCATGAAAAATGGCCGCCCATTGAGGCCGGGGCGTTGTTGGATAAACAGTATCGGTGAGCCTAGCTTGCAGCGAACAAGAAGTGCAAGTAACACTAGGGGAATGAAGCCGAGTACGAGGATCGCCAAGGCTAGTGCAAAGTCAAATGCCCGTTTCATGTTTCAGAGGGTAATGCGTGTACCGATGAATCGAATAGGAGCGGCAAATACTATTCCGCTAGTTTTCGGTAGCGACGGTGGGTGAGCAGCCATTCTCTGCCTCGCGCACCGATTTCGGCTCTCTCTTCGGCTGGCATCGCGGCATACCGAAGGATATCAGCCCTTAATGCAGCAACGTCTCCGGCGGGCACATAGTTGCCGCAACCCGCTTCGTTGATCATGGATGGATAGCCGGTATAAGACGCCACGATAGGTTTGCCGGCAAGCATATAGTCGATTACCTTGTTCAGGGACTGTCCATAACGCCATACGCTGGACACATGCACTGAAAAATACAGCAAATCACAATGTGAAAGCACCGCTTGAACCTGTCGCTTCGGTACCCGGGGTGCAAAGGTAAGGTTGGGCAAATGAGCGTATTTTTGCTGATAGTACGTTCGTAGATCACCGTCTCCCACAATAAGGAAATGCACCCTTTCGTCCTCTCGCAAAGATTCTGCGCAATCCAACAAAGTGACGAGAGCATTGGTGATGCCGATTGTCCCGGCATGCGCCACAATGAACTTTCCTTTGGGTACATAGCGTGCGATGTACTCGGCCGGCAATTCTTCAGCCTGCGCCAACATGGCATCGTCAACTCCCATCGGGACGCAGTGTGTCTGCCTCGGGTGGCCGAGCACCGCTGCAACATGTTCCCCGAGATTCGGCATCGTTCCCACAATTGCGTCCGCATACCGATACCCGATCTTCTCGATGAGACCCAGTCCCAGCACCAAGGGATTGCGACGACCGAAGCCGCCTTCCTCGGTGATAGTCAGCGGCCAGATATCTCGAACCTCTAGCACAAGGCGGCAACGGTAGCGCCGCCTTAGCAGTAGCCCATTCAGTATGGTCAGCAACGACAGGCTTGATACGATGATGACGTCTGGCATAGGCAAACGATCTTTCGGCATACGCCAGAACTTCCACTCGAAGTCCAACCAGCTAAGAACGCGCCGCACTGACTTGGCTACCTGATACTTCATCGTACGTACCCACCATAGCTGCAGACCGTCGATTTCCTGCAAAAGGTAGGGCTCCTCCAGCACTGGAACCTCGATCAGTTGGTTGGAGTCCGACGTGACGATTACACATTTATGACCAATTTGGGACAGCTCGCGCAGGATCAGGTAACCTCGACTTCCTGCGCCAGTCGCCCCCGGAGGGGCGACGTACTTGGATACATACCAGATACAGGCCATTTTCAGTACATACGGGGAATTGCGTTGACGACCCGGATTGCTTCCTTGAAATCCACACCGACGGCGTCCAGGTACCACTTGATGTTCGGATACCGCGGAGTGTTCTCCTCCATGACCATCTCCAAGGCTTCCTCACGCGTGAGGTCGCCTTCTCGAATCTGGTTACTACGGAATGTGTCGTGCTCGGAAAAGCCCGCTACGGTGTAGTAGACATAGTTGTAGAACGCCGCCGTACCATCGCCAATTCGCCATGTGGTCTTGGTGTCCGGCGCCCGCTCCCAATCATATTGGGCCAGCGTGTCGTCAATCTGCCTCTCGTCCCAGCGCCAGTAGTCGAATATGTGAAAGTAGTCGCTCTTTTCCGTAAAACTACGGTAGTACTCACCGGAGAGGGTGTCCCACAAAGAACTGTTGAAGTAACCCGGGCTCTGGGCCATGGCCTTGAGGCGCAGGAACTGGTACCGCAGCTGCTTCATTGCGCCGTGCGAGTACACTCGTTCTTCTTCAAAATCGGGCGGAACGCCAAGAAAGCCAGCCTTGAAATGCGTTACCTCGAGAGGGTTTACGCCCCAAAGGTTCAGGCTGATGCCGGTCTACCGCTTGATCGTCTCGACATGGCGGAAAAAATGTTTGTCTCCAGCCGTAAGGATGCTGATCATCCCTAGATGCGGCGACTTCAGCCAGGCCCGCAGGTTCTTTGCAATGTTATCGCGCTTCTTGGCGATGTCGTCAGCAACAATAATGTTCTCGACGCCTAATTCCGCCGACATGCGACTGATATTACGCCGCCCAAGGTCAGTCACCATGCCCCAGTCATAGGTGTAGGTGATTGGCTTCATCTTCAGTTCATTGACGATCAGGTGCAAGCCGTAACAGCTGTCGCGCCCACCGGAGAAAGGCACGATGCAGTCATTGCCGTTGGATCGCCGGAACGGTTCCACCAGGGCGAATAATTCTTCGATCGGACGCGGTTTATTGCGCGGCTTGTAGTGACGGCAGTAATTACAGACGCCATCCTTGTCGAACGAGATGAACGGCATCGTTTCCGGCAGAATGCAGCAAGTGCAGCGCCGCAAACTGGGCTTCGGATGTACCAGTAATGCTTCTTCTGTTTTGGTCTGTCCCAATCCGGGGATCAGGTTAGAAGTGCGGAGATTGTCATCGCTAACCTGCAACGCTTCGCTGCTTGCAGGGATATCGATGATCAATGTGTCGTCACCCCTAAGCTGCTGAATATCGACGCACCCAAGCTGGGTCAGCGGGTATTTTTCGGAGGAAAAGTAGAAGGCCCGCGAGTTTCTACCGGCGAAAAGGCTACCATTGTTGGAAAAGAGGATCAGCTTTCCCTGCAGCGGCAGAATCAATGCGCAAGCGACGACTCCCTTACAGAGGGAAAGCACCTTGCCGGGCAACGCATCAAGCGGGTGGCCTTGCGACAGGTGCTCTTCGGCGATGGCGGCAATTACCTCCGAATCAATTTGCAGTTCGCGGACAGGACCGAGTTGCTGCCAGATCTCGGCATCATTCACAATGATCCCGTTATGGAAGACGCAAATGTGCTCACGCACGACCGGCTGGTTGTCCGCCAGGCCATTAGTGATGAGTCGGCTGTGGCCGAAAATGGCATTGGACGAATATGAGCGAACATTTTTGAGCAAGCGAACGATATCGTAGTCCGCGCGCTTGACAATGTACTTGCCCTGGTCGTTGTACATCAGGCCACTAGAGGCGCGCCCTCGTTGGCGGGCGTGCTGCACCAAAGTCTCCAGATCATTCTTATCGACAGCATGGGTGCCGACTAGTCCAAAAATTCCGCACATAATTTCGGTTCAATCAGGGTTAAATAGATTTCGCTGGGAGAATCTGTTGATAAAGGTCCGCAAGCTTTTTCTCCTGGGCTTGCCAGCTCAGCGGCGATACATCTTCAAACTGGAAACGTTTGTTTGAATTTTCAATTTCACGTACGGCGCGTCGAATGTCGTCCGCCGTAAGTTCACAGCACTCTCCGATCCCGTACTCGAGTAGCAATTTACGGATATCAGGAAAGTCCGAAGCAAGTACGGGAACACCGGCAAAGCAATATTCGAAGAGCTTGTTCGGCAAACAGTAATAGTCACTTAGTGAAACGTTCTGAACCAAACATAAGCCAAAGTCCGCCGATTGAACGACGGGGACGACTTGCGAATGCGGAACGGAGTCGTGGACATGGATATTTGAAAAGGTGGAGGCCAGATTCCTGAGTTCGTCAGCCAGTTCGCCATATCCCAGAAAGACAACATGGGATTCGATCTCTGAATTCGAGAAGGCTTGAATAATTAGATCCAGTCCCCGACCGGGTCCGAGAATGCCAACGTAGATGAAAATTTTCCGATTCTCAGGAATCGAAAATTTCCTTCTCAGATAGTCGTTGTCATGTCCTCCGTCTTGAGAGAACAAGGGCGAATTGAGGACAACCGTCGATCTCTTGCGGCCTACGTTTTCCTGGTACCAGCACTGTAT
>JAEZHR010000354.1 GCA_023416415.1 Pseudomonadota bacterium | reverse complement strand
GTCTCGATCAGCCTCGGCATGTGGACCTTTTTCCTGACCTATTTCGTTTCGCTGCCGCTGGGCATTGCCAAGGCCGTGCGCGAAGGGTCGCGCTTTGACGTGGCGACCAGCATCGCCGTCCTGATTGGCTATTCGATTCCCGGATTCGTGCTCGGCGTCTTCCTGCTGGTGCTGTTTGGCGGCGGCACCTTCGTGCAATGGTTCCCGCTGCGCGGCCTGACCTCCGACAACTGGGCAGAGCTGTCGTTGATGGGCAAGGTGCTTGACTACCTCTGGCACATCACGCTCCCGGTCATTGCCTCGGTGGCGGGATCGTTTGCCGTCATGACCATGCTCACCAAGAACACCTTCCTCGAAGAGATCCGCAAGCAATACGTGCTGACCGCCCGCGCCAAGGGGCTGGCGGAGAAGACAGTGCTCTACAAGCACGTGTTCCGCAACGCGCTGATCCCGCTCGTGACCGGCTTTCCGGCCGCCTTCATCGGCGCTTTCTTCGCCGGCAGCCTGCTGATCGAGACCCTGTTCTCGCTTGATGGACTGGGGCTGCTGTCCTATGAATCCGTGATCCGGCGCGACTACCCGGTCGTCATGGGCACGCTGTATCTCTTCACGCTGATCGGACTGGTGGTCAAGCTGATCGGTGATCTGTGCTACGTGTGGGTCGATCCACGCGTGCAATTCGAAAGCCTGGCACGATGAGCGCATCGATCGATACCATGGATGCGCCGATGACGGCGCCGATGAAATTGACGCGATCCGTTTCGCCGTGGAGGCGGGTGTGGCAGCGCTTCCGCCGGAGCCGGCGCGGCTACTGGAGCCTGATCATCTTCTGCGTACTGTTCGGCGTTTCGCTGATGGCGGAAGTGATTTCCAACGACAAGCCGCTGGTGGTCTACTACAACGGCGAGTTCCTGTTCCCGATCGTGCAGGATTACCCCGAGACCCGCTTCGGCGGCGACTTCGCCACCCCGGCCGACTATCTCGATCCCTTTATCCAGCAGCAGTTCGAGCGCGACGGCAATTGGGCGATTTACCCGATCAATCGCTACAGTTACGACACGCTGAACTATTTCGCGGCCGCGCCCAACCCGGCGCCGCCATCGGCCGAAAACTGGCTCGGCACCGACGATCGCGGGCGCGACGTGCTGGCGCGCCTGCTGTACGGCTTTCGCATCTCGGTGCTGTTCGGACTCGCGCTGACTGCCACGGGTGTCGTGCTCGGCGTGCTGGCCGGCGCGATCCAGGGCTATTTTGCCGGCCGCACCGACCTGATCTTCCAGCGCGTTCTGGAAATCTGGGGCGCCATGCCGGAGCTGTACCTGCTGATCATTTTTGCTTCGATCTTCGAGCCCGGCATCGGCCTGCTGCTGATACTGCTGTCGCTTTTCGGCTGGCTGGGGCTGTCAGACTACGTGCGTGCGGATTTCCTGCGCAACCGCAATCTCGAATACGTGCAGGCCGCCCGTGCCATCGGCCTTTCGAACTCGCAGATCATCTGGCGCCACGTGCTGCCGAACAGCCTGACGCCGGTCGTGACCTTCCTGCCATTTCGCATGAGTGCGGCCATTCTGGCGCTGACCAGTCTCGATTTCCTCGGACTGGGCGTGCCGCCGCCGACGCCCAGCCTGGGCGAGCTGCTGGCCCAGGGCAAGAACAACCTCGACGCCTGGTGGATTGCACTGTCCACCTTCTTCGTGCTGACTACCATGCTGCTGCTGTTGACGAATATCGGCGATGCCCTGCGCAATGCGCTCGACGTAAGGAAGAAGACATGAGCCTGCTCGACGTGCATCAGCTGAGCGTCGCGTTCGGCGAGAACCGGGTCGTCGATGACGTCAGCATCCGCATTGCCCCGGGTGAGAAGTACGCCCTCGTGGGCGCATCGGGGTCCGGCAAGACCGTCACCGCCTACTCGATCCTGCGCCTCAATCAGGACGCGACGTACGGCGGTGCCATCCTGTTCGACGGGCAGGATTTGCTGAAGAAGTCCGAGGCGCAGATGCGGGGGGTGCGCGGCAAGGATGTCGCGATGATCTTCCAGGAACCGATGACGGCGCTGAACCCGCTGTACACAATCGGCAACCAGATCGCGGAAGTATTGATGCTGCATGAAGGCATGAGCGCGAAGCAGGCAGCGAACCGCGCGGTCGATCTGCTGGACAAGACCGGTATCCCTGAACCGGCGCGGCGAGCGCTGGCCTATCCGCACCAGCTTTCCGGCGGCCAGCGCCAGCGCGCGATGATCGCGATGGCGCTGGCCTGCCGGCCCAGGCTTCTGATCGCCGACGAACCGACCACGGCCCTGGACGTGACCATCCAGGTGCAGATCCTCGAATTGCTGAACCAGCTGCAGCGCGAGGAAGGCATGGCGGTGCTGATGATTTCGCACGACCTGAATCTGGTGCGCCACTTTGCCGATCGCGTGGGGGTGATGGAGCAGGGCAGGCTGATCGAGACGGCGACGACTGCCGAGCTGTTTGCACACCCGCGCGAACCCTACACGCAGAAGCTGCTGGCCAGTCGTCCGCAGAGGGTAGTCGCGGACGTCAATCGCGACCAGCTGCCGCTGCTGGCCTGCCGCGACCTGCGTTGCAGCTATGCCATCCGAAAGGGAATCTTCAAGAAGGAGCAGTTCATCGCGGTCGACAAGACATCGCTCGAACTGCGGCCTGGCGAAACTCTCGGCGTGGTCGGCGAGTCCGGCTCCGGCAAGTCCACTCTCGGCATGGCCTTGCTCCGCCTGTCATCGGCCCAGGTGGAGGGCGAAATCTCCTTCATTGGCAATCCGATCAGCGCGATGAGCCGCGACGCCCTGCGTCCGCTGCGCGCGAAAATGCAGGTCGTCTTCCAGGACCCGTTTGCCTCGCTGTCGCCGCGTCGTACGATCGAGCAGATCGTTGGCGAGGGACTGGCGCTGCACAAGCCGGAACTGGGGCCCGACGGCATTCGCAATGCGGTCGGAGCGGTGTTGGCCGAAGTCGGCCTTTCGCCGGAAATGATGATGCGCTATCCGCACGAATTCTCGGGTGGCCAGCGGCAACGCATCGCGGTCGCGCGCGCACTCGTGCTCGAACCGGAATTGATTCTGCTCGACGAGCCGACATCTTCGCTCGACGTGTCGGTGCAGCAGCAGGTCTTGCTGCTGCTGGCCGAGTTGCAGCGCAAGTACGGGATCGCCTATCTCTTCATCAGTCATGACCTGGCGGTGATTCGTGCCATGGCGCACCGCGTGCTGGTGATGAAGGATGGCAAGGTGGTCGAGAGCGGGCCGGTGGATGAAGTGCTGACCAGGCCGCGGGAAGCCTATACGCAGCGCCTGCTGGACGCGGCCAGCTATTCCGCGCTCAGGCGCTGATATCCCTGCACGCATTCCGGGCGCCGATTCAGGGCCGCGGCGGTTCCCAGGATTGCAGAAAGGCGTTCCAGATCTTCTTCCAGGTGCGCCAGTCATGGCGTCCCGGAATCGCGAAAACCCGGTCCGCGGGCAGAGCCTCGGCAAGCAGCGCATTCGCTTCGGCGAACATGTCGGATTTGCCGTAGCCGAGATGAATCTGCGGCGTCCGGTCGTCGCGGGTGCAATGCGTCTTGAGCCATGCCCAAAGGCGACGGGCATGATCCCTTTCGGGAACCGTCCCCGGCGTCCATTTCATCAGGCCTCCGGCCGTGCGGATTTCGTCGATCAGCGGCTTGTCGCCCAGATAGGGGGCCAGCAGCAGAACCCCATCCACCCGCTCACCGTGATCTGCGGCATAGGACGCGGCACCGAATCCGCCCATTGATGCGCCGACAAGCCACGTGTGGCGGTAGCCGGCAATGCGAATCGCCTCGACTACGTCCTCGGTGATGCGCTCCAGTATCACGCGCCGCATGTAGTAGCCAAAATGCGCATCCACGGCGATCGCATCAGCCGCGACGTGGTGCACACGCAACTCCTGGATGAATCCGCGACGCTCGAAGTCCTCGGCGAGGTCGTCGATGCCGGGCAGGAACACGATCATCGTGTCATGCCTGCGTCGCCCTGCATATTCCATCTTCACCAGTGGCGTCGGCGCACCGAGCACGTCCAGTTGCGGTACGTGCATGGCAAGCTTGGCGCGCAGACTGCGATCAAGTCTTCTCAGTCGGTATGAGATATCGGTGAGCACGGGCATGGCGCTGCTGATGGCGAGATTGCTTGAGAGACCTCAATCCGGGTCCCGGTCGGACGCACACCATGCACGCTAAGACTACGGGCATCGGAGTTCGTGCGGATGCATGTGAAACGCGCAGGCGGCTCGACCCAGTGGGTGGCAGCATGGCTGGTTGGCGCCTGGGCCTGGCTGGTGCTCTGCACGCTGCTGCCGATTTTCGTGTTGCTGGCGGCCCTGAGCGGTAGTGCCCGTCGTGCGCGCCGGCTGGCACAGGTCTTCGCGCGTGCACTGCTTGCCCTCAATGGCATGCCGACGAAGGCGATCGGGATCGAACGACTGCCGTCGGGGCCGCACGTGCTCATTGCCAATCATTGCAGCTTTCTCGATCCCATTCTTTTGATCGCCTTGTTGCCCGCGCGGCCGGGCTATGTCTTCACCACGCGCCGGCAATACCGTATCCAGGTCTTGCTGTGGCCGCTTGTGCACAGCGTAGGAACGATTGTGTTGCGACCGCACGTCGAGGGCCACCATACGGAGAATCTTGCCCTGCTGACTTCGGCGCTGGCGCGCGGCGAACGACTCATCATCTTTCCGGAAGGGGCGTTCATGCGGGATCCGGGGGTGCGCCATTTCCATAGCGGCGCTTTCGTCGCCGCCGCCCATGCGAATGTGCCGGTCGTGGTGACCGGACTGCGCGGCACGCGCACGGCCTTGCCGGTGCATACGTGGCAGCTTCGGCGTGCGCCGTTGGCGCTCGAGATCGGGCCGATCCTGTTACCTGGCGGCACGAGTGTCGACGCGATTCAGAACTTGACCCGTGAGGCACGCAAGGTGTTGGGACCCTTGAGCGGGGAGGGGCTGGCAGGAGATTGAGCTCCGCGGAATGCGAATGAGCAATAGCGATGCGAAAAATCTAATTGGGAATCGTTCGCATTTGCGTTAATATGCTTGACTGTCTGAATCTTGATTTTCCGATCTCACATCAACCCGCGAGCGCGTACACATGACGATGTCACTCAAGAAACTGCTTCCGCTGATCATTGCACTGGCCGCCGGTTCGGCCGCCGCACAGGACAAGGTCCTGAATCTGTACTCGGCGCGTCACTACCAGACCGACGAACTCCTTTACAAGGGCTTTACCGAAAAGACCGGCATCCGGATCAACCGCATCGAAGCCGACGACAGCTCGCTGTTCGAGCGACTGCGCAACGAGGGCAAGAACAGTCCGGCCGATGTGATCCTCATGGTGGATGCCGCACGCTTGTGGCGCACCCAGGACGCCGGCATGTTCCAGCCGGTGCAGTCGGCCGTGCTGAACGAGCGCATTCCCGCCAATCTGCGTGGCGGCGACGAAGGCAAGGGCCCGCAGTGGTTCGGTTTCTCCACGCGGGCGCGCATCATCGTCTACAACAAGGACACAGTGAAGCCGGAGGACGTGAGGACCTACGCATCGCTGGCGGACCCGAAAAACAAGGGCAAGGTCTGCACCCGTTCCGGTTCCCATCCCTACATGCTGTCGCTGGTCGGATCCATGATCGAGCACATCGGTGAGGCAAAAACCGAAGAATGGGCGCGCGGCATGGTGAACAACTTCGCGCGGCCTCCGCGCGGCGGCGATACCGACCAGATCAAGGGCGTGGCAGCAGGTGAATGCGGCGTTGCACTTACCAACTCCTACTACTACGCGCGCATGTTGCGCTCGAACGATCCCGCGACGCAGAAGGCGATCGCCAACGTGGGCTTCGTATGGCCCGATCAGGACGGCGCCGGCACTCACATCAACATCGCCGGTGGCGCGGTTGCCCGCAATGCCCCGCATCGTGAGGCCGCGGTAAAGTTCCTCGAGTATCTGGCCAGCGACGAAGCGCAGGTCTATTTTGCGGATGGCAACAACGAATGGCCGGCGGTCTCCTCGGTCAGTGTCGACAATCCCGCACTCAAGCAGCTCGGCAAGTTCAAGGCGGAGAACGTGTCGATCACGGCCATCGGCAAAAACCAGGTCCAGGCCCAGCGCATTCTCGACCGGGTCGGCTACAAGTAATTCCGGCACAGAGCATCCTCGCTTGGCAGGAGAGGCGGAGCGCCCGCTTCTCCGGTCCTCAGGGCTTGGCCCTGAGGCTTGCAACTTGGGCGGGTCTTGTCGTTTCGACGACGCCTTTTTTCCGCGCTTCTGGTATCAATACGGGCTGGAATCAAGCTTTGCACCATGCCCGCCCTCCTTACCTCGGTCGGCCTGTTCCGGCCCGAGCCTTCCGGCTCCTACAGCTATCCCCAGCACATCGACACCGACAGTCTCGCGGCCTTGCCGCGCAGCCCCGGCATCTACATCTTTGAAGACGAACGCCGGCGTCCGCTGTACGTGGGCAAGAGCGTGTGCATCCGCGCGCGCGTTCTGTCTCACCTGCGCAATCCCGAAGAGGCGCGGATGCTGCAACTGACCCGGCGCGTGTCATTCCGGCGTTCCGCCGGAGAGATCGGAGCGTTGCTGCTCGAATCGCAACTGATCAAGACGCTGCAGCCACTCTTCAACAAGAAGCTGCGGCGCACGCGAGAAATGTGCGCGTTGCAGCTCGTCGACGGCATGCCGGAGGTCGTGTACGGAAGGGATGTCGATTTTTCCCGTGCTCCGGGGCTCTATGGATTGTTTTCCACGCGTCGCGCGGCGCTTGAGCGATTGCGCGAAATCGTGGACGTCCACAGACTGTGCCCGGTGCTGTGCGGGCTGGAAAGTCCGGGGCGAGGAGGGCGGCCCTGTTTCGCAGCCCAGCTTGGGCGCTGCGCAGGGGCATGCACAGGAGCCGAGCCACGCGCACGGCACGCGGCTCGGCTGGTGGCTGCACTCGAAGACTTGCGCGTCATGAC
>JAEZHR010000347.1 GCA_023416415.1 Pseudomonadota bacterium | reverse complement strand
GGGTCGGTCGGGCGTTCTTGCCGGGCTTCGATTCTACTCCCTGCCCTGCGGCGGGAATGGCAGGCCGGCGACAACGGCGCGCGCGGATTTGCCGTATCCTGCCCACTCCCGCAAACAAGGATCCGAACCATGGGCAACCGACTCTCGAAGATCGCCACGCGCACTGGAGACAATGGCACGACCGGGCTGGGCGACGGCTCGCGTGTATCGAAGGACAGCCTGCGCGTGCACGCGATGGGCGACGTCGACGAACTGAACTCGCATATCGGCCTGCTGCTATGCGAAGAGCTTCCGGCTGACTTGCGCGAAGAACTGGTATCCATCCAGCACGACCTGTTCGACCTGGGCGGAGAGTTGTGTATCCCCGGCTACACCGTGATCCAGGAAAGCCATGTCGCGCGACTGGATGCACTGCTGGAGAAGTACAACGCCGATCTGCCACCGCTGAAGGATTTCATCCTGCCGGCCGGTACGCGCGCGGCCGCGCTGGCGCACGTGTGCCGGACAATTTGCCGCCGTGCCGAGCGCACCATCGTCACGCTCGGCGCCAGCGAAATCATCAATGCCGATCCACGCCATTACATGAACCGGCTCTCGGATCTGATGTTCGTGCTTGCGCGCGTGCTGAACCGCTTTGCCGGCGGCAGCGACGTGCTATGGGAAAAGACAAGGAAGCGGGACGCCTGAGCGTCCGCCGCTCAGCTGGCCGCCGCCAGGCGCGGCTCGCGCTCCCCGAAACGCGCGCGGATCGAGGCGGCGATGCCCTTCGCATCCAGGCCGCAGCCGGCCAGCAGCACGCCCGCATCACCGTGGTCGATGAATTTGTCCGGCAGGCCAAGATGCAGGATCGGCCTGACGATACCAGCCTCGCTCAACGCCTCGACCACCGCTGAGCCGGCGCCGCCCATCACGCAGCCTTCCTCGACCGTCACGATGGCATCGTGGCTCTGCGCGATCTGCGCCACCAGTTCCTTGTCGATCGGCTTGACGAAACGCATGTTCGCGACCGTGGCGTTGAGTGCCTCGCCGGCCTGCCGGGCAGGTTCGACCATGGTGCCGAATGCGAGGATGGCGATGCGCTCGCCCTTGCGCCGGATCTCGCCCTTGCCGAGCGGAAGCGGCTGCAGCGATGCATCGATCGCCGCGCCGATGCCGGCGCCGCGCGGGTAGCGCACGGCCGCCGGCCCGGGATGCTGGTAGGCGGTCGTGAGCATCTGGCGGCATTCGTTTTCGTCGGACGCCGCCATCACCACCATGTTCGGAATGCAGCGCAGAAAGGCAATGTCGTAGTTGCCTGCATGCGTGGCGCCGTCGGCGCCTACCAGCCCTGCCCGATCCAGTGCGAAGGTCACGTCCAGATTCTGCAGCGCCACGTCGTGGATCAACTGGTCGTAGGCGCGCTGCAAGAAGGTCGAATAGATGGCAACCACCGGCTTCAGACCCTCGCAGGCGAGCCCGGCGGCAAAGGTCACCGCGTGCTGCTCGGCGATGCCGACGTCGTAATAGCGATCCGGGAATCGCCGTTCGAACTCGACCAGCCCGGACCCTTCGCGCATGGCCGGCGTAATGCCGACCAGCTTGTTGTCGGATGCCGCCATGTCGCACAGCCAGTCTCCGAACACCTGGGTGTACGTGCGCTTGGTCGCCGCAGCCGGCTTGATGCCCTCGGCCGGATTGAACTTGCCCGGGCCGTGGTAGAGCACCGGATCGGCCTCGGCCAGCTTGTAGCCCTGCCCCTTCTTCGTGACCACGTGCAGAAACTGCGGTCCCTTCAGGTGCTTCAGGTTCTGCAGGGTCGGGATCAGCGAATCGAGATCATGCCCGTCGATCGGCCCGATGTAGTTGAAGCCGAACTCTTCGAACATCGTGGCCGGCATCAGCATGCCCTTGGCATGCTCCTCGAAGCGCTTGGCAAACTCCAGCATCGGTCCCGGCAGCACGGTCTTGCCGACATTGCGCGCGGTTGCGTAGAACTTGCCCGACATCAGGCGCGCCAGATAGCGGTTGAGCGCGCCCACCGGTGGCGAAATCGACATGTCATTGTCATTGAGCACCACCAGCAGGTTGATGTCTTCGTAGACGCCAGCGTTGTTGAGCGCCTCGAAGGCCATGCCGGCCGTCATCGCGCCGTCGCCGATGACGGCGATCGCATGCCGCTGCTCGCCCTTGGTTCGGGCAGCCAGCGCCATGCCCAGGGCCGCGGAAATGGAGGTGGAGGAATGGGCCGTGCCGAAGGTGTCGTACTCGCTTTCGCTGCGGCGGGGGAAACCCGAGATGCCATCCAGCTGACGCAGCGTCGACATGCGGTCGCGCCGCCCCGTGAGGATCTTGTGCGGATAGGTCTGATGGCCGACATCCCAGACAATGCGGTCTTCCGGGGTGTTGAACACGTAGTGCAGGGCGATGGTCAGCTCTACCGTACCGAGATTCGACGAAAGATGACCGCCGGTCTTGGAGACGGAATCGAGCACGAAGGCGCGCAACTCTTCAGCCAGCGGCTTGAGCTGGGCGCGGCCGAGCGCGCGCAGTTGCGCGGGGGTATCGATGGTGTTCAGCAGTTTCATACTCATCCGGCCGCAGCCTTTCTCATGATGGTCAGGCCTTGCGCTCCACGATCAGATCGGCCAGCTCGCGCAGGCGACGTGCTTGTGCGCCGAACGTCTCGAGCGCTGCGTGCGCGTCGGCACGCAACTGCTGCGCCAGCGCACGCGAGGCCTCCAGGCCCAGAATGGACACATAGGTCGGTTTATTGTCTGCCGCGTCCTTGCCGGCAGTCTTGCCCAAGGTCACGAAATCGGCAGTGGCATCAAGCACGTCGTCGACCACCTGGAAGGCCAGGCCGACGGCCGCCGCGTAAGCATTCAGGGCCGCTTCCTGATCTGCATCAAGCCGGCCGCCGCACAAGGCGCCGAGCAGCACCGAAGCCCGCAGCAGCGCACCGGTCTTCAGCTGATGCATCTGTTCCAGCTGCGCGCGTGACAGCCGCTGTCCCACGCTGGCCAGGTCGATTGCCTGACCGCCGCACATGCCGCGCGCCCCGGACGCCTGGGCCAGTATGCCGATCATGCGCAGGCGATGCGCAGCTTCGGGACCGTTCGCCTCCTCTGCCAGCACTTCGAAGGCGCGGGTCTGCAGGGCATCGCCGACCAGCAACGCGGTGGCCTCGCCGAACTTCACGTGCACGGTCGGCTTGCCACGCCGCAGCGCGTCGTCATCCATGCAAGGCATGTCGTCGTGCACAAGAGAGTACGCGTGGATCATTTCCACGGCCGCGGCGGCGCGCGCAAGATGGGCCGCGGGGGCTTCGAACAGGCTGCCCGCAGCGAAAACAAGCAGCGGCCGCACCCGCTTGCCGCCGTCGAGAACGGCATAGCGCATGGCCTCGTGCAGATCCTGCGGCTGAGCAACGGGGAGAACGTCGTCCAGCGTGCGTTCCATGCGCGCCTGAACGTCTGCCATCCAGTGAACAAACTCGGGAGCGGGCGCGCTCACGCCTGCTCTCCATCGCGCTCGTCCTGCACAGCGAAAGGCTTGAGCATGTCGCCTTCGAGGATCTTCACCTGGCTGTCGACCTTGTCGAGCTGACCGGTGCAGTAGCGCACCAGTTCGGTGCCGCGCTTGTAGGCTGCAACCGATGCCTCAAGCGGCAGATCGCCCGCTTCCATACGCGCGACGAGCTGTTCGAGCTCGGCCATTGCCTGCTCGAAAGAAGCCGGCTGGTCGGCGCCTGATTGTTTTTTCGACATGAAATAAACGCGTGAAATTTAACCGCTTATTCTAGATCAATCTGCCAATTGCCCGGTCTGAGACAGTAGGGATGGCGCGGATAACTTGAGGTTTCCCTTCATACGGGCAATTCCATCAAGTTTCCGCTACAATGCGCGGTTCTGTCCAAAATTTCCGTTTCATCTCATCCGAGTGCCGGTTTTTGCGGATTCTTTCTCTCTTGGGTTGGTGCAAATTAATTTGGGAGGCGGGGTTGTCCGATCTGGCAAGCATTGCCTAGCTGGCGCGTTCGAACGCGCAACTT
>JAEZHR010000061.1 GCA_023416415.1 Pseudomonadota bacterium | reverse complement strand
GTCTGGGGCCTGGGCTATGTCTTCATCCCGGACGGCCAGCCGCGCTGAGCTTTCGCCCGCCTTGTACCCGCAGCTCGGCAAGCGCCTCGGTTGGCTCAAGAGCGGCCTGTTCTGGCGCACTTTCTTCCTGCTCGGCTTCCTGATCACGGCCAGTCTTCTGAGCTGGGTGGCCAGTTTCCGCGCAGTGGAGCGCGAACCGCGCGCGCAGCAAATCGCCGCGCAGGTCATTTCCATCGTCACCGTCACGCGCGCCGCCCTCACCCACTCCGCACCGGACCTGCGGCGCGAGCTGCTGTTCGATCTGGCCAGCAACGAGGGCATCCGCATCTACCCGCTGGAGCCCACCGACAAGGTCGTGCCCGCACCGCGCGGTGGCGTGATGGAACTTCTCGAGGAAGACGTAAAGGCGCGGCTGGGCAAGAACACCCGATTCGCCTCCAGCGTCAATGAGGTAACCGGATTCTGGGTCAGCTTCAACATCGACGATGACGAATACTGGCTGCGGCTGGACCGCGAACGCATCGAGCGCTGGTCCAACATCCAATGGCTGGGCCTGGCCAGCATCACCCTGCTGCTTTCGCTGCTCGGCGCGGTGTTCATATCGCGCCTGATCAACCAGCCACTGGCGCGCATCACAACCGCCACGCGTGCCATCGCCAAGGGCCAGATCCCCGCGCCACTGCCGGAGCAGGGGCCGACCGAGATCCGGGAAGCCAATCGCAGCTTCAATCAGATGGTGGAAGATCTGAACCGGGTCGAGACCGACCGCGCCGTGATCCTGGCGGGCATTTCGCATGACCTGCGCACCCCGCTGGCGCGCATGCAGCTCGAAGTGGAAATGGCGCAACTATCGCCGGAAGCACGCGAGGGAATGAACTCCGATCTGGCGCAAATGGACGCGATCATCGGTCAGTTCCTCGATTATGCAAAACCGGCGAGCACTGGCCAGCTGGCCAGTGTCGACCTGAGCGAACTGCTGCACGATTGCGTGCGAGAAGTGCAGCGGCATTCGGATGTCAGCGTGAAGAGCCGCATTGCGGCCGGCGTCAATGTATTCGGCAACGCGACAGAACTCAAGCGCGTGGTGGCCAATCTGCTGGAGAACGCGCGCCGCTATGGCAAGACGCCGGGGGGCGAGTGCAGCGAGATCGAGATTTCCTGCCTGAATCAGGATGGCAACGCGATCATGGAGATTGCCGACGGCGGGCCGGGCGTGCCGGAAAGCGAGATGGACCGCCTGCTGCGTCCATTTACCCGGCTCGACGTCTCGCGCAGTCAGGCCAACGGCGCCGGCCTGGGACTTGCCATCGTCGAACGCATCGTCAAGCGTCATCGCGGCAGGCTGAAGCTGAGCAACCGCCCCACGGGCGGCCTCTCGATCCGCGTCATACTTCCGATCACCGGCGCCTTGCAGGCTTGAACTTCGATTGCGTAGCTCCACTCTCAACGTGATCGTGTTGCAAAGGCTCAGGAGGCATCATGCCGATATCCCCCCAGTCCGCTACACCCGGCACCTCGCAAGCGCACATGAAGCCCGGTGACGAAGCCCGGGCCGGCACCCCCGGTACCGGAGAAGACCTGTGCGAAGAATGCGGCGGCACCGGTTTGCGCAAGGATGGCGGTCGCTGCCCGAACTGCGAAGGAACCGGGCGCGTGACGCGCGCAATCGGCGGCGCCTGAGGTTCCCTACGCCTTGAAGATCAGCACGACCGACTCGGCCGCCATGCCTTCCTCGCGCCCCAGATAGCCGAGCCGCTCGTTGGTCTTGGCCTTGACATTGACCTGCGCCGGCTCCACCGCGAGGTCGGCTGCAATGTTGGCAACCATCTGTGGAATGTGCGGTGCCATTCTGGGCGCCTGCGCGATGATGGTGGCGTCCACGTTGCCGATCAGATAACCGCTCGCGCGCACGCGCTGCACCGCCTCGCGCAGCAGCACGCGCGAATCGGCGCCGGCGAAGCGGACATCGGTATCCGGGAAATGGCGGCCGATATCGCCCAATCCGGCCGCGCCCAGCAGCGCGTCGGTAATCGCGTGCAGGAGCACATCCGCGTCGGAATGTCCAAGAAGGCCGCAGTGGTGTGCAATCTCAACCCCACCGACGATCAAGCGGCGATCCTGCACCAAGGCATGACAATCGTAGCCCTGGCCGATGCGAAACGGGATGTTCACTCATTCTCCTTCAGATGCAATTCTGCCAGCGCGACGTCGTGTGGCAGCGTGACTTTAAAGTTGCGAGGACTGCCCTCCACCAGGCGCGGCTGCAGCCCCAGTGCCTCGATCGCGCCGGCCTCGTCGGTCACGTCGGGAGCCGATTCCAGGGCCTTTCGCAGCAAGGCATAACGAAACATCTGCGGCGTCTGGGCGGCCCACAACTGCTCGCGGGCTACGGTCGCCTGCGCACGGCCCGAGGCATCGCTGCGCTTGAGCGTGTCGACCACCGGCAGAGCCAGCAGTCCGCCGACCGGATCATCGTGCAGCGCCGCAATCAGGTGCGCCACAAGGGCGGGGGTGAGTCCTGGGCGTGCCGCGTCATGCACCAGCATCCAGTCCAGATCGTCCAAGCGCTCGCGCACCGCATCAAGTCCGTTCAGCACCGACTCACGTCGTGTAGCACCGCCCGTGCGCAATATGGAGAAACGCTCGCCGGCACCCTGTAACTGATGCGCAATATCGTCGATATAAGAATCCGCGGCACTCACCACGACAAATGTGTGCGCAATCTGCTCCGCGCGCACGAAGGTTTCCAGCACGTGCTGCAACATGGGTTTGCCGGCCAGGCGAAGATACTGCTTGGGAGCTTCAGCCCCCATGCGCGCGCCGATGCCGGCAGCAGGCACCAGGGCGAAATTCCGGGCGGAATGACGGGAAGCACTCATTGAAGATTGGAGAGCAGGCAGAAAAACATGCCAAAAACGGCTTCTGCCCCTTGGTTTATAATCAGCAGATATTTTCTCACAGCCACGGCGCCGCCTTCCTCCCTCCCGGCGCTGCCGCCTTCCGGCGTGCTTCAGTCATCCTTCGATGCCGTTCGACCTCAAGAAAGCCCTTCCCAAGCCCGGCAACCGTTTTGTCATTCCTTCCGTCAGTGGTTCCGCCGATGCCTTCGTGCTTGCACAGGCTGCACTGGAACTCCGCACGCGCAAGCAGATGCTCGCAGTGGTGGTGGCAAACGCGACCGATGCCCAGCGCCTGCTGGACGAAATCCCCTGGTTTGCGGCAAGCGACGACAAGCCCCTGCGCTGCAATTTGCTGCCGGACTGGGAAACCCTGCCCTATGACGCCTTCTCACCGCATCAGGATCTGGTGTCCGCGCGCCTGGCAACATTGCATGAAGTACGCAATGGCGGTTGCGATGTCCTGATTGTGCCGGCCACGACGGCGCTGCTGCGCATGGCTCCCCCCGCCTTTTTGGCCGCCTACACCTTTTTCTTCAAGCAGGGCGAAACCCTCGACGAAGCCAAGCTCAAGGAACAGCTGACGCTGGCCGGGTACAACCACGTGACGCAGGTCATGTCGCCCGGCGAGTATTCGGTGCGCGGCGGCCTGATCGATCTGTTCCCGATGGGATCGGCCCTGCCCTATCGGCTGGACCTGTTCGGCGACACGATCGAAACCATCCGCACCTTCGACGCCGACACCCAGCGTTCGCTGTATCCGGTGCGCGAAGTCCGTCTGCTGCCGGGCCGCGAGTTCCCGATGGACGAAGCGGCGCGCACCGCATTTCGGGGACGCTGGCGCGAGGAGTTCGAGGGCGACCCGAGCCGCTCGCCGATCTACAAGGACATCGGCAATGGCGTGCCTGCCGCCGGCATCGAGTACTACCTGCCGCTGTTCTTCGAGGAAACGGCCACGCTGTTCCAGTATCTTCCCGAACAGACCACCTTCGCCCTGGTCGGTGACGTCGATGGCGCCATCAAGCGCTTCTGGAGCGATACCGAGTCGCGCTACAGGTTCCTGCGCAGCGACCGCGAGCGTCCGCTGCTCGAACCGCATCGGCTGTTCCTTAGCGACCAGGATTTCTTCACCCTGGCCAAGCCTATCGCGCGCTGGATACTGCAGCGCAGCGACGCAGCCTCCGAGATCTCCGCACCGCTGTCCGACATCGCAGTGAACCGCCGCACCGAGGACCCGCTGACCAATCTGCGTTCCTGGCTGCTGCAGACCGACAGGCGCGTCCTGATCTGTGCCGACTCGGCCGGACGCCGCGAGACCTTGCAGCAGTATTTCAACGAGTTCGACCTCGACGTGACCTTGTGCGAGGGCTATGCCGACTTCATCACCGCCGATGCCAAGGTCATGCTCGGCATCGCGCCGCTGCATGCCGGCTTCGCGCTGAGCGAAGACCTCGGCAACCTTGCCT
>JAEZHR010000318.1 GCA_023416415.1 Pseudomonadota bacterium | reverse complement strand
GGAATTATCAACACAATCCCCGGAGAATTCAGTTGGGGCGCCATGGCTACGCAAAACAACGCACCATTGCCGGACGGGCTCGAAATTGCCGGATACCGCATTGTAAAGAAGATTGCTTCGGGCGGGTTCAGTATCGTCTATCTCGCATATGACGAGGACGGCAATGCGGTCGCCATCAAGGAGTACTTGCCGAGCTCGCTGGCGTTGCGTCGGCCGGGCGAACTCATGCCCGCCATCTCTCCGGAAAACCTCTCCGTGTTCCGCATGGGCCTCAAGTGCTTCTTTGAGGAAGGGCGGGCGCTGGCGCGCATCACGCATCCCAATGTCGTTTCCGTCATCAATTTCTTCCGCGCGCACGACACGGTCTATATGGTGATGGCCTATGAGTCCGGTCGCTCGTTGCAGGAGCATATTCTGCGTCGGCGCGAGAAGGGCGAGCGGCCGCTGGTGTCGGAGCGTTTCATCCGCAAGATGTTCAACCAGGTGATGAACGGGCTGCGCGAGGTACACGCAAGCAAGCTGCTGCATCTTGATCTGAAGCCCGCCAACATCTACCTGCGCATGGACGGCACGCCGATCCTGCTCGATTTCGGGGCTGCACGCCAGACGCTCAAGACCGACATGCCCAAGCTTTATCCGATGTATACGCCGGGCTTCGCCGCCCCAGAGCTGTACGGCAAGACTGCAAACCTTGGCCCCTGGACCGACATCTACAGCATCGGCGCTTCGATGTTCGCCTGCATGGTCGGTGCACCGCCCCAGCCGGCCGATCAGCGCAAGACCCAGGACAAGATGGACGAACACTTCCGCAAGCTGGAAGGCATGTATTCCCGCGAGCTGATCCAGGTGATTCGCTGGTGTTTGCGGATGGATCCGCTGGAGCGCCCGCAGAGCGTGTTTGCCTTGCAAAAGGCGCTGCGCGAACCGGTGCCGGAGGCGAAGGAGGCCGCATGGACGAAGCGGCTCTCGGACCGCCTGCGCAGCGTGTTCGGCAGCTCACGCGCCGCCAATGCTCAGGACACTCGATAACCTGGCCGCTCCATGCGATTCTCCGTCTACCAGGAAAGCCATGTCGGCGGCCGCCGCAACAATCAGGACCGCATGGGATACAGCTTCACGCGCGATGCGCTGCTGCTGGTCCTGGCCGATGGCATGGGCGGTCATATCCAGGGCGAGATGGCGGCGACGATCGCCCTCCAGACGATAGGCACGCTTTTCCAGCAGAGCGCCAGTCCCTACGTGCGAAAGCCCGAGAAGTTCCTGGAAGAGAGCTTTCTTTCCGCACATCGCGAAATTCACCGTTATCGTGCGATCAACAATCTGCCCGAGACGCCGCGTACCACCATCGTGGCCTGCCTGGTGCAGCATAACAACGCGTTCTGGGCTCACTGCGGCGACTCGCGCCTGTACTGGATGCGCAATGGACAGATCCTCTCGCGCACGCGTGACCACTCGCGCATTGAAACCTTGATCGCGCAGGGGAAGGTCGATCCGTCCGAGCGGGACAGCCATCCCGAACGCAACCGCCTGTTCAATTGCCTGGGGGCGCCCAGCCTGCCAATTGTCGAGCTGTCGCGCCGCGCCAGCCTCGAACCGGGCGACGTGATTCTGCTTTGCTCGGACGGCTTGTGGGGCGTACTGCCGGATCATCTGCTGGCCCGGAGTCTGGCTAACAGTACCGTCGTGCGTGCCGTGCCGGAATTGATCAGCACGGCAGCGGCGATCGGGGGCAGGACGGGAGATAACGTCACCGCGCTGGCAATGATGTGGGAAGGTGCCAGTGAACTTGCCGATTCGGCCACCACGATTACAACCCACACCTTGCCGATCGGCAGCATCACGACCACGATCCAGTCGCCGCGTCACGCGGACCTGGAACAGATGGACGTGTTCAACGAGTCGGAAATCGAGAAGGCAATCGCCGAGATCCGCGGCGCGATCGAAAAGACCGCCAAGGTGACTTCAAAGAGCTGAGCCTGTCTGGCGCAGCTTCCTCTGCGATAATCCGGGGTTTCGCAGCATCTGCCCGGAGATTCCATGTCCACATCCATCCGTCCCAGCGGCCGTCCGGCCGACGCTTTGCGTGCAGTGCGCCTGACCCGCAGCTATACGCGCCACGCCGAAGGCTCGGTGCTGGTCGAGTTCGGCGACACGCGCGTGCTGTGCACGGCGAGCATCGACGAAAAAGTCCCGCCTTTCCTGAGAGGCAAGGGGCAAGGCTGGCTGACCGCCGAGTACGGCATGCTGCCGCGATCGACCCACACGAGGATGGATCGCGAGGCAGCCAAGGGCAAGCAGTCAGGGCGCACACAGGAGATCCAGCGTCTCATCGGCCGCTCGCTGCGCGCCGCCTTCGATCTTCAGGCTTTCGGCGAGCGCACCCTGCAGCTCGATTGCGACGTGATCCAGGCCGATGGTGGTACGCGTACCGCAGCCATCACGGGAGCCATGGTCGCTGCCTACGATGCCTTTTCGCGGCTGGTCGAGGCGAACCTGATCCCTGCCATTCCGCTCACGCACTTTGTCGCCGCCATTTCCGTGGGTGTTTATCAAGGGATACCAGTGCTTGATCTCGATTACGCCGAGGATTCCGAATGCGACACCGATATGAATGTGGTCATGACGGATACCAAGCATTTCGTCGAAGTGCAGGGCACGGCCGAAGGCGATGCCTTTGATCGCGCCACCATGAACCGTCTGCTTGACCTGGCGGAATCGGGAATCAGTCAATTGATCGGCATGCAGAAGCAGGCGCTGGGGTTGCCGGCATGAGCCAGACCATCGTGCTCGCATCGAACAATGCAGGCAAGCTCAAGGAGTTCGGCGAACTGCTCGGGCCTCTCGGATTCATCGTGCGTGCGCAGCGCGAGTTCGACGTGCCGGAAGCCGACGAGCCACATCCGACCTTCGTCGAGAATGCGCTGGCAAAGGCGCGCCACGCCGCATGTCTGACAGGACTGCCGGCACTGGCCGATGATTCCGGCATCTGCGCGCATGCCTTGGGCGGTGCTCCCGGCGTGCATTCCGCGCGTTATGCGGGTGAGCCGAAGTCGGATGGGCGCAACAATGACAAGTTGATTGCCGAGTTGAGCGCGCACGCCGACAAGAGCGCGCATTACTACTGCGTGCTCGTCTATGTGCGTCACGCGGACGATCCGCAGCCGGTGATCGCCGAGGGCCGCTGGGACGGCGAGGTGATCGCGACGCCGCGTGGGCAGGGCGGTTTCGGATACGATCCGCATTTCCTGCTGCCTGCCCTTGGACGCACCGCAGCCGAGCTGAGCGCCGAAGAAAAGAACCGTCTCTCGCATCGCGGACAGGCATTGCGGGCATTGGCAGAGAAACTCAAATGATTCCCATCAAGCCGGCCGGCGCGCGCTTTGCCGCCGGTCCGCTGCAAACAGGCGAAGCCTTTCTGAAACCCGGTGCCCTGCACTTGCAGGCACTGCCACCGCTGTCGCTGTACGTGCATTTCCCGTGGTGCGTACGCAAATGCCCGTACTGCGACTTCAATTCGCACGAAGCCAGGGACGGCGGCTTTCCGGAAGACGATTATCTCGCCGCGCTTCGTGCCGACCTGGAAAGCGCACTGCCGCTGATCTGGGGACGCAAGGTGTACACGATCTTCATTGGTGGCGGAACGCCGAGCCTGATGTCAGCCGCCGGACTGGACCGGCTGATGTCGGACATCCGCAGCCTGCTGCCACTCGACGGTGCGGCCGAAATCACGATGGAGGCCAATCCCGGCACGTTCGAGACGGAAAAGTTCAAGTCTTACCGCGACAGCGGAATCAACCGGCTGTCGATTGGCATCCAAAGCTTCAATTCGCATCATCTCGATGCGCTCGGACGTATTCACGATGGTGACGAGGCGAAGCGGGCCGTCAGCATCGCGCTGTCCACCTTCGAGAATTTCAATCTCGATCTGATGTATGCGCTGCCGCAGCAGTCGCTGGAAGAGGCGCGGGCCGATGTCGCAACGGCCCTGAGTTTCGCGCCGCCGCACCTGTCGCTCTATCACCTGACGCTTGAGCCGAACACCTACTTCGCAAAGTACCCGCCTTCGGTGCCGGATGACGACGCCAGCGCCGAAATGCAGGACATGATCGAAGCGGAAACGGCTGCCGCCGGTTACCGCCATTACGAAATATCGGCGTACGCGAAACCCGGGCGCGAAGCGCGCCACAACCTCAACTACTGGCAGTTCGGCGATTATCTGGGCATCGGCGCCGGTGCGCATTCCAAACTGTCTTTCCCGCATCGCATCGTGCGCCAGGCGCGCTTCAAGCAGCCGAAGGCCTACATGGAGCAGGTCGCCGCTGGTGCGCCAGTGCAGGAGCAGTTCGAAGTGACACGCGACGAGCTGGGTTTCGAATTCATGCTTAATGCGCTGCGCCTGCAGGACGGCTTTGTGCCGACACTGTTTTCCGAACGCACGGGGCTTGCGCTGACGGCGGTGGAAAGGGCACTGAATGCGGCCGAAGCCAGGGGGTTGCTGTACCGAGACCATCAAGTCATCAGGCCAACGGAACTGGGTCGCCGGTTTCTCAATGACCTGCAGCCGATGTTTCTGCCGGCATGACGGCGCGTCCTGACCTTTCTCATGCTCCTGCGTGGAGACGCTGACGAAAGCCCGACGCGCTCCGGTATAATTGCGGACTTTCGCGAGCCGGGTCTCCAACCCGGCTCCATGCCCGGAGGTGTGGCCGAGTGGTTTAAGGCACTGGTCTTGAAAACCAGCGAAGGGGGAACCCTTCCGTG
>JAEZHR010000190.1 GCA_023416415.1 Pseudomonadota bacterium | reverse complement strand
CCAGTAGGCCGACCACTTCTCCGCTGTTGACCTCCAGCGAGACGTCGTGCACTACCTGGCGCGCGCCATAGCTCTTCTGCAGTCCGCGAACGACGAGGGTGCTGCTCATTGCTGCTCCTGCGCTGGGGTACGCGGTTGGATCACGGCGCGGATGCGTCCTGCGCCGGGCTTGCTTTCACCAGCCGGCGTGTTGTTGACCGTATAAAACTCATCCAGGCTGTTGTAGGTGATCGATGCGCCGCGCACCTCGTCGATGGTTCGCGTGCCTTCGAGGCGCCGCAGTTCGGCGCGCCGGAACAGCTTCACCGTTTCATCGCGACCGTTGTACTCGATCCGCTCCGCTTCGCCTTCAACCCAGTCGTTCGGCCCCGAGTCGCGCTTTTGGCGGAACGTCGCCAGCCCCCCGGATGCCGCCTGCAGCGTGGCGTACTGGTAACCCTGCGGGTCCTGGGTCACCACGAGTTCGTGCGCATGCATGATCAGACTGCCGCGCGTCAACACCACGTTCCCGGTAAATGTATTCACCTGCTTGATGTCGTCGTAGACCATTCGGTCGGCTTCGACGTTGGTTGGCTGTTCCGAATCCGCCTTTGCCGCAAGCGCACTGCTGCACAGCGCGGCGAGGAACGTGAACAGGAGTAAATGGATGCGTTTCATGAAGGTCTGAAGGTGAAGTTCAACTTATAACCCGTACTAGCGCGCCGGAGGTTGATGCGTCCCATGCACGTCGTTGTGCAGCCAGAACTTGCCTGCGGCATTGTCGGCGAACATTCCGGTTCCAAACAGCGTTGATTCGCCATGGCTGAGCTTGACCGGTGCATTTGTCTTCATCGCGTCGTCGTCGGGCAGGACGATCAGATGCTGCGAGTTCAGCTGGAAGCGTTCGCGATCTGGCGTGGCCGGCCGGTCGATGTGCACGTCCTCCCACAAATGGATTTCGCTGCTGTCGCTGTTGACCCAGCCGCGACGCGCGGTGATCGTCAACGGTTCGCCCTCGTTGCGCAGGCTGCGTACGACCGGGCTGAGCACGTCGTAGGAGTCGTCCAGGGGATTGTGTGTCAGACGTGCGCCGGTAACGTAATACTGCGCCTCGCCGGTGCCCGTCATTTTTACGTAGTTGAACTTCTCCACATAGAAGTCCGGTTCGGTGCGCGCGCGCGGGTCACCGATCTCGCCGCTGGTACGGCGCATCACCTCGACCACCCAGAAGCTTGCAAGGGTAATGGCGATCAACGGGGCAAGAATCGCGATCAGGCGAAAGCGCGCGCCGTTATGCATCGGTCATCCCAGATAGGCCGCAAGCGCGGCGTCGTAAGCGCCTTGAGCGCGCAGCACGAAATCGCACAGCTCGCGCACGGCGCCGCACCCCCCCGATGCCTGCGTGACGTAGTGCACGCGTGAGCGCACTTCGGGGTGGGCGTTCGGCACGCTGGCGGCGAAGGCGACCTGCAGCAGAATCGGAAGATCGATCACGTCGTCGCCGATGAAGCCGCACTGGTCCGGCGTGTGGCCGGTCGTTGCGAGCAACTGCGCGAAGGCAGCACGTTTGTCATGCGCTCCCTGGATTACGTGTGCGATGTCCAGATCGGCGGCGCGTCTTGCGACGATCGGTGACTGACGCGCGCTGATGATGGCCGTCGCCACGCCCGAGCGCCCAAGCAGCTTGATGCCGTGCCCGTCCAGCACGTTGAAGGTCTTGATCAGTTCGCCATCGGGGCCGTAATGCAGGCTGCCGTCGGTCAGAACTCCGTCGACGTCGAAGATCATCAGGCGCACGCGCGCGGCGTTCCGGGCTGCGTCGGGCTTCATCAGATGACCTTTGCGCGCGTCAGGTCGTGGATGTGCAGAGCGCCGACCAGGATGCCGTCTTTGTCAGCCACCAGCAACTGGTTGATGCGATGCTCTTCCATCATGCGGACTGCGTCGACAGCCAGTTGATCGGGACCGACTGTGTGTGGATCGCGATGCATGACTTCGCCTATGGTCAGCACGTTGAAATCCTGGACGGTTTCAATCAGGCGGCGCAGGTCGCCATCGGTGAACACGCCGAGTACACACTGGCTGGCATCCACCACGGCAGTCATTGCCATGCCTTTGCGAGTCACTTCCAGCAGAGCCAGGGGCAGCGACCGATCGGGTGTGACGGCCGGCACGGCGTCGCCGGTGCGCATGACATCGCGGACATACGTCAGCAGGCGACGGCCGAGCGCGCCTCCCGGATGGGAGCGCGCGAAATCCTCTTCGCGGAATCCACGCGCGTCGAGCAGCGCGACAGCCAGCGCGTCTCCAAGCGCCAATGCAGCGGTAGTGCTCGCGGTAGGTGCAAGGTTCAGCGGACAGGCTTCCCTGGCCACGCGGGCATTGAGGTGGACATCAGCCAGACGGGCCAGACGCGAGTCCTCGTTGCCGGTGATGGAAATCAACTTGCCGCCCATGCGACGGATGATCGGGACAATCGCAAGAAATTCGGCCGCCTCTCCGGAGTTGGAGATGGCAATCAGCGCATCGTGTTCGGTGATCATGCCCAGATCGCCGTGCAACGCTTCGGCTGCGTGTACGAACAGGGCCGGTGTGCCGGTGGAGGCGAGGGTGGAGGCAATCTTGCGGGCAATATGTCCGGACTTGCCTATTCCCGATACCACGACGCGCCCGTTGCACTGGAGCAGGAGCGCGACCGCATCGGCGAAGCGGTGGTCGGATTCCAGCCGCGTGCGCAGGTCGAGCAGCGCATCGGCTTCGATTTGCAGGGTTTCCCGTGCCAGTGCCACGGAACGCGCGGCGGCGGAGGTCGATTCGGGGACGTCCGCCAGCGCCGTTTTCGCATCAGTTGAACTCATGCGGGCAGTATAGCTGAATTGGGCAAGCAAAAAACCTGCCAGTGCGTCTTAAAAAGTTCCCCGATCGTTGCTGAATGATGCGTCGTCGTGCATGGCCGGACACTGCTGCGCCGTGATTGCCCCTAATGGGTCGGCAGAATGCGGAAGTCGTTTCCGGCGTGCGCATCGGCTGTCTCGGTGATGATCACCTCGTCAACGCGAGCCAGGGGTGGGCCGCATCTTGCCCATTCGACCATGCGCTCCAGGGCTGGCGCATCACCGGCGATCAAGGCCTCCACGGAGCCGTCGCTGCGATTGCGAACCCAGCCGGATAAGGCGAGGGCGCGCGCCTGGGTTTCGAACGAGACACGGTAGTACACGCCCTGCACGCGGCCGGTGACGATCAATCGGATTGCCATGGCGTTGGATCTGCCTATTTTTTGAGCATCGGGACGAGATATTTTCCGGTCACGCTGGCCGGATTCTTCGCGACCTGTTCCGGCGTTCCGGTTGCCACAATGCGGCCGCCGCCGGCCCCGCCTTCAGGGCCAAGGTCGACGATCCAGTCGGCCGTCTTGATCACGTCCAGGTTGTGCTCGATGATGACCACGGTATTGCCTTGGTCGCGCAGGCGGTGGATTACCTTGAGCAACAGATCGATGTCGTGGAAGTGAAGGCCCGTGGTTGGCTCGTCTAGGATGTAGAGCGTGCGCCCGGTATCGCGCTTGGACAGTTCCAGCGACAATTTCACGCGCTGTGCTTCGCCGCCGGAGAGCGTGGTGGCGCTCTGTCCGAGGCGAATGTAGCCGAGGCCGACATCGAGCAGGGTCTGCAGCTTGCGTGCAACCACCGGCACCGGCTTGAAGAATTCGAAGGCTTCCTCGACCGTCATTTCCAGCACTTCGTGGATGCTCTTGCCCTTGTACTGGACTTCCAGCGTCTCGCGGTTGTAGCGCTTGCCGTGGCAGACATCGCAGGGCACATACACATCGGGCAGGAAGTGCATTTCGACCTTCAGCACGCCGTCGCCCTGGCAGGCCTCGCAGCGACCACCCTTGACGTTGAACGAAAAGCGGCCGGCCGAATAGCCGCGCTCCTTGGCCGTCGGCACCTCGGAGAACAACTCGCGAATCGGCGTGAACACGCCGGTGTATGTAGCCGGGTTCGAGCGCGGCGTGCGGCCGATCGGCGCCTGGTCGACCGCAATCACCTTGTCGAAATGTTCCAGTCCGGTGATTGTCTCGTACGGGGATGGCTCGGTTTGCGAGCCGTACAGATGGCGTGCGGTGGCCAGATAGAGCGTGTCGTTGACCAGAGTCGACTTGCCCGAGCCGGAGACGCCTGTCACGCAGGTCAGCAGACCCACCGGCAGGTCCAGCGTCACGTTCTTCAGGTTATTGCCGCTGGCGCCGCCGATGACCAGCATGCGTTCACGGTCGACCGGCGTGCGCTTTTTCGGTACGTGGATTGCCAGGGTGCCGTTGAGATATTTCGCGGTCAGCGACTTCTTGCTCTTCAGGATGTCCGCCAGCGGTCCTTTGGCAATCACTTCGCCACCGTGCACGCCGGCACCGAGCCCCATGTCGACCACGTAGTCGGCGCAGCGGATTGCATCCTCGTCATGCTCAACCACCAGCACGCTGTTGCCGATGTCGCGCAGGTGCTTCAGGGTGGCGATCAGGCGATCGTTGTCGCGCTGATGCAGCCCGATCGAGGGCTCGTCCAGCACGTACATCACGCCGGTCAGGCCGGAGCCGATCTGGGAGGCCAGGCGAATGCGCTGGGCCTCGCCGCCGGAGAGCGTGTCGGCGCTGCGTTCCAGCGACAGATAGTCAAGGCCGACATTGTTCAGGAACTTCAGGCGCGAGACGATTTCTTTGACGATGCGGTCGGCGATTTCGCGCTTGGCGCCGGTCAGCTTCAGCGATTCGAAATAGGCCAGCGCCTCGCGCAGCGGCTGCGCGGCGATCTCAAAGATGGCGCGCTGCTGCTTGCCATTGCCGATCTTCACATTGCGTGCCTCGACGCGCAGTCGTGCACCTTCGCATTCCGGACAGGCCTTCTGGTTGATGAACTTGGCCAGTTCTTCGCGTACCGCCATCGAATCGGTTTCACGATAGCGTCGCTGCAGGTTGTTGACGACGCCTTCGAAGGTGTGCTCGCGCACGACGGCGCGGCCCTTTTCGTTGACGTAGGAGAAGGGAATGGTCTCGCGGCCGGAACCGTACAGCACCACTTGGCGCGCCTTCTCCGGCAGCGACTCGAAAGGTTCGTCGAGATCGAAGTCGTAGTGCCGCGCCAGGCTGGCCAGCATCTGGAAATAAAACTGGTTGCGCCGGTCCCAGCCCTTGATTGCGCCGCTGGCAAGGGAGAGGTTGGGGAAGGCGACGATGCGCTTGGGGTCGAAGAATTCGATGTGGCCCAGGCCATCGCATTCCGGGCAGGCGCCCATCGGATTGTTGAACGAGAACAGACGCGGTTCGAGTTCCTGCAGCGAATAGCCGCACACGGCGCAGGCAAACTTGTTGGAAAAGACATGTTCACGACCGCTGTCCATTTCCAGTGCGATCGCGCGGCCGTCCGCCAGGCGCAGCGCGGTTTCGAAGCTTTCCGCCAGTCTTTGCTTGGCGTCCGCCTTGACCTTCAGGCGGTCCACCACGACATCAATCGTATGTTTCTCGGTTTTTTTCAGCTTCGGCAAGTCGTCGACCTCGTAGATCTTCGCCGCATGCGTGCCGCTCTGGATGCGAAAGCGCACGAAGCCCTGGGCCTGCATGTGATCGAACAGATCGGCGTGTTCGCCTTTGCGATTCGATACCACCGGCGCGAGGATCATCAGCTTGGTGTCCTCGGGCATGGCCAGTATGGCATCCACCATCTGTGACACTGACTGGGCCGCCAGCGGATTCTCCGGGTGCTGGGGGCAGTAGGGGGTGCCGACGCGCGCATACAGCAGGCGCAGGTAGTCGTGGATCTCGGTGACGGTGCCGACGGTCGAGCGCGGGTTGTGCGAAGTGGCTTTCTGCTCGATCGAGATGGCCGGCGACAGGCCTTCGATCATGTCGACATCAGGTTTTTCCATCAGCTGGAGAAACTGGCGGGCGTAGGCCGACAGCGACTCGACATAGCGCCGCTGTCCCTCCGCGTACAAGGTATCGAACGCCAGCGAGGATTTGCCCGAACCGGACAGGCCGGTGATGACGATCAACTGATTGCGGGGGAGTTCAAGATTGATGTTCTTGAGATTGTGCGTACGGGCACCGCGGATGCGAATTTCTTCCATGGAATTTTCGGCTGATGGCAGGCCTTGCAAGTCCGCCTGCAGACGGCGGGAGACACCCGCCTTGGGAACGGCAACCTGCTACTATAACGGGTTTTGAAGTCCGCCGTAGCCGCCTCGTGCCCTCCCTTTCCTCTTCCACCACACCCTCGACATCAGCGTCGAGCCCGCGCATGACACGGGCTGAAGTGCGCGCCAGTGCGACACTGTCATCGGTCTTCGCCTTGCGCATGCTCGGTCTGTTTCTGGTCTTGCCGGTGCTGTCCGTGCATGCCAGCACGATGCCGGGCGGGCAGAATGCCACGCTGGTGGGATTGGCGCTGGGAATCTACGGTCTTACGCAGGCATTCGGACAGTTGCCTTTCGGCATGGCATCCGATCGATGGGGGCGCAAGCGCGTCATCGTCGCCGGTCTGATCCTGTTCGCCGTGGGTTCCCTGATCGCGGCCGCAGCCGCGGATATCACGTGGCTGATCATCGGACGCACGGTGCAGGGGGCCGGCGCCATTTCGGCGGCCGTCACCGCATTCATTGCCGACTCAACGCGCGACGAGCAGCGTACCAAGGCAATGGCGATGGTTGGCATCTCGATCGGATTGTCCTTCGCCTTCTCGCTGGTCGCCGGGCCGGCACTGTATGCCGCCATCGGCATGAGCGGCATTTTCGTGCTGACGGCCGTGCTGTCGCTGCTGGCCATCCTGGCCGTTATCTATGTGGTACCGGCAGCGCCGCCGAAGGCGGCCGGCCAGAAGGTGCCGCTGCGCGAAATCATGCGCCAGACTGAACTGATGCGTCTGAACTATGGTGTGTTCGCACTGCACGTGACCCAGCTTGCAATGTTCGTGGTGATACCCACGATACTGGTTGAAGCCGCAGGCATTCCGCTGGCCGGCCATTGGAAGGTCTACCTGCCTGTGGTTCTCCTGTCGTTCGTGCTGATGCTGCCGCCGGTTTTCGTCGCCGAGCGTGGGGGCAGGATGAAGTCCATGTTCGTGGGCGCGATCGCTCTGCTGCTGCTGGTCCAGTGCGGATTCTGGCTGTTTTCCGTTTCCGACGGCATGCATTGGGGCGTGCTCGTGCTGCTGCTGCTTCTGTTTTTCGTCGCGTTCAATATTCTCGAAGCCTTTCAGCCCTCGCTGGTTTCGCGTCTTGCCCCGGCATCGTCCAAGGGCACGGCGCTTGGCGTCTACAACACCCTGCAAGCCGGCGGCCTCTTCTGCGGCGGGGCGCTCGGCGGTTGGCTGACACAGCAATTCGGCCGTTCGTCGGTCTTCGTGCTGGGCGCTTTGCTCACTGTTGTCTGGCTTATAATTGCCGCCGGCATGCGCCCTGTGCCGCGCCGCGGTCTCGCCCAATCCACATCGAATCAGCCCTAGGAGAAATCATGGCATCCGTCAACAAGGTCATCATCGTCGGCAACCTCGGGCGTGACCCCGAAACCCGTTACATGCCCAACGGCGAGGCCGTCACCAACATTACGGTCGCGACCACCGAAAGCTGGAAGGACAAGAACACCGGTGAGAAGAAGGAGTTGACGGAATGGCATCGAATCACCTTCTATCGCCGTCTGGCCGAGGTTGCGGGGCAGTACCTGAAGAAAGGCTCGCAGATCTATATTGAAGGCCGTTTGCAGACGCGCAAGTGGCAGGACAAGGACGGCAACGATCGCTATACCACCGAGATCATCGCCGATACCATGCAGATGCTGGGCGGCCGGCAGGGCATGGGGGGAGGCGGCGCTCCGCAGATGGATGACGAATACGGCGGTGGTGCGCCGGCACCGGCTCCGCGTCAGTCGGCAGGTGGCGGTGCCGCGCGCGGCAATACGCGTCCTGCACCGAACTTCAGTGACATGGACGACGATATTCCATTCTGAGCCCGGTATAAAACAAGTGTATTCAAC
>JAEZHR010000398.1 GCA_023416415.1 Pseudomonadota bacterium | reverse complement strand
ATGTGCTCTATCGCAACGACTACGGTGATGCCGACATTGCACGTATCGCCTCGGAGGAAAGGCGTATCGCGCTCAGCCGTGACAGGGACCTTCTTGTCAGGAAGGAGATTGTGCACGGTTGCTTTGTGCACGCGATAGACGAGCAAGAGCAGCTTGTGCAGGTATTGCGACGGTTTGAACTCGTGCCCGCCCTGCGGCCGTTTTCACGCTGCCTGTGCTGCAACGAACCGCTGCGCGCGCTCGCCCGGGAGGCGGCGGCCGGGCGTGTGCCGCCGCAGAGCTTTGGCGCACATGAGCGCTACTACGAATGTCAGGTCTGCGGGCGCGTGTACTGGCATGGCTCGCACGTCGAGCGTATGCGCGAGCGCGTGACGCGCATGATCGGACCATTGCTGGAAGCGTGACAGGTATAGCGGAGCGCGAATTTTGTGTTTTTATGGCAACCTCGTTATAGTTGCGTCCGAGAACTTGCAGTTACGGGATCTCTAGCCGTTGGTGTGTCGGGACGCCGGCAGTGCCAGCAGTGTCTTCAAGGACGTGCCTGTTTTCTCGCAACCAATGAATCCATTTCTTCCACGCCTTGTCGCCGGTGTCGCCTTCGCGTTGCTGGCAACCGGCCTGTGTGCCGCTCAGGAGCAGGACGGCATCGGTCGCTTCGAGATTGCCGGGTTTCAGGTAGAAGGCAACAGCCTGCTCGACACGCACGCGATCAAAGCCCTGCTTGCTCCGCATACCGGGGAGCAGCGCGACTTCGGCGATGTTCAGCGGGCGCTCGAAGCGTTGGAGGCAGCCTACCGTGAGCGTGGCTACAACATGGTGCAGGTTGTGCTGCCCGAGCAGGAACTGAATCGTGGCGTGGTGCGGCTGCAGGTGATTGAAACGCGCATCGGCATAGTGCGGCTGGAGGGCAACCGGCAGTTCGACGATGCCAATGTGCGGGCCAGCCTGCCGGGGCTGCGCGAAGGCGAGGCCCCCAATCTTGCACGCATCTCGAACAGTCTGAAGTTGGCCAATCAGAACCCGGCCAAGAAGACCACGCTGAGGCTGCAGGCCGGCGCGCTGGACGATGAAGTCGATGCCGTGGTCAAGGTCGAGGAAGACAAGCCCTGGCGCATTGGTGCCAGCATCGACAACAGCGGCAATGACACGACCGGCAAGACCCTGCTTACGACGCAGTTCCGGCACGCCAATGTCGCCGGGCGCGACCATGTACTGAGTCTGCAGTATTCGACCACCCTTGAGCACCCGAACCAGATCAGCGTCTATGGCGTCGGTTATCACGTGCCGTTGTATGCACTGGGCGATTCGATCGACCTGTTTGCTTCGCATTCGGATGTCGAATCGACCAGCGTGCTGGCCGGCATCCTGACGCTGCCCGTCAGCGGACGCGGGACCGTGTTCGGGGCGCGCTACAACCAGAATCTGGCGCGCGTGGGCAACTACGAATCCGCACTCAGCTACGGTATCGACCACAAGGCCTATCGCACTGCCATCGACAACCTTTCCATCGGCGATGTCACGGTGCGGCCTTTTTCGCTGACCTATTCCGGCAGCTGGCACGATTCGTCGAATGTCTTCGGCTTCGGCGTTTCGGCCATTCACAACATCGCGGGCGGCACCCGCGGACGGACTGCCGATTTCAGCGGCGCCCGCGCCGGTGCACGCCCCGGTTATCGCATCGTGCGCATGAACGCCGCCTACAGCCGGGCATTGCCCAGTGACTGGCAGGCAAGGCTGGTCTTTGCCGCCCAGCTTTCGCCCGATGCGCTGGTGCCCGGCGAGCAGTTCGGCGTCGGAGGTCAGGGGACGGTACGCGGCTTTGCCGAGCGCGACATTACCGGTGACCGCGGTGCGGTGGTCAATGCCGAAATCTATACGCCGAATCTGTGTGCCGGCGTGCGGACGGTCGCCATGCAATGCCGAGCGCTAGCCTTTTTCGATGCCGGCAGCGTGAGTCGCCACCACCCGCAGGCCGGCGACCCGTACACGAACGCATCGATCTCCAGCATCGGCCTTGGCTGGCGCATGGCCATCGACCGTCACGCAACGCTGGAAATGGACTTTGGGCATGTGATCGACAGTGGAATCAGCAAGGCCGAGGGCGATGGCCGCGTGCACGTGAAGCTGGCCGTTTCCTATTGATTCGTATTGATTTCACTCTGACAAGAACCGGGCGCGTAAATGCGTCCGGCGCATCGACAAACCAGGGAGCGAGGATGAACTCAAGAGCTGCCCCGCACGGACAGCGTGTGAACGGACGCGGAACGGCCTTTCGGCGGCGCGTGTTGCCCGTACTGATCACCGCTTGCTTCGCGCCTGGTGCGCCACTGGCCAATCCGAGCGGACATCAGGTCGTCAACGGCCTTGCGACGTTCGACCGGCAAGGCAATGTGCTGACGGTGACCAATTCGCCCGGCGCGATCATCAACTGGCAGTCCTTTTCCATCGGCGCCGGCGAGGTCACGCGCTTCATCCAGCAGAGTGCCGACAGCTGTGTGCTCAATCGTGTGGTGGGCCAGGATCCATCGCAGATTCTCGGCAGTCTGCAGTCGAACGGTCGTGTGTTCCTCGTCAATCCGAACGGCATCCTGTTTGGCGCTGGCGCGCGCGTTGATGTCAACGGCCTGATCGCCTCCACGCTCGACATCAGCAACGAAGACTTTCTTGCCGGGCGCATGAAGTTCGCGGGCACGGGAGCAGGCGATCTGAAGAACGAGGGTACGATCAATACCGCCCGCGGTGGACAGGTCTTCCTGATCGCGCCGAATGTGGCGAACAGCGGCATCATCAATGCGCCGAATGGCGACGTGCTGCTTGCCGCCGGACATACCGTGCATCTGGTTGATTCCGTCAATCCGGCCCTGCAAGTGGTGCTCTCCGCGCCGCAAAACGAGGCGCTGAACGTCGGCGAGATCGTGGCACAGGGAGGCACGGCCAGCGTCTACGGAGCGCTAATTCGCCAGCGCGGGCGCGTGAGCGCAGACAGCGCCGTGGTGGGGGAGAACGGGAAGATCGTCTTCAAGGCCAGCGGCGACACGATGCTCGAAGCCGGCAGCGTGACCAGCGCAACCGGCGCAGGAAAGGGCGGCGAGATCCAGATTCTGGGCGAACGCGTGGGCCTGGTCGGCACTGCAATGGTGGACGCCAGCGGAAAAACCGGCGGTGGTCAGGTACTGGTCGGCGGTGACTTTCAGGGCAACAATCCCGAGGTCCGGAACGCGAGCTATACCTATCTGGACAGGGATGCGCGAATCACGGCCGATGCTGAAGAATCGGGCGATGGCGGTCGGATCATCGTCTGGGCAGACAACACCACGCGGGCATTCGGAAAGCTGGAAGCGCGTGGCGGCGCACAAGGTGGCAATGGTGGCTTTGTCGAGGTGTCGGGCAAGGAAAAGCTTGAATATGCCGCTGCCACGGACGTCACGGCGGAGCATGGAAAGAAGGGGACGCTCCTGCTGGACCCGACTACGATCACGATCATGGGCGGAAATTGCGGCCAGTGCGCGGATGTCCTGCAGGGGCAGGGCGAATACGGCGGGCCGCTCAACGACCCGGGCCTGGTGTTCTACGATGACTACGGACCGTCCGTCATCTATGAAAGCCAGATCGAGCAGCAAAGTGCGACTGCGGACATTGTCCTGCAAGCCTCCCGGCGCATTTACGTCGAAGGCGAATTCCAGGACGGCGATGTGGCGCTTGCTGAAGGCAGCAGTCTCGTGCTCGAGACGCGAAACGGTCTGTCCGACTATGGCGGCGGAATCGATCTGACCAGCAGCGAGCATGGCGCAGACCTTGTGTTCAGAACGAGCGGGAGTGGAACGATCACCATCAGAGCCGGCACTGCCGAGTCAGGTCAAGAGGGCATGGACCCGGATCTTCTCGTGGGCAGTTTGGTATCGGACGCCGACATCACTCTGTATGCGCGCGGCGAGATACGGTCGGAAGGGCGGGTGGCGTCGAGTGGCGGGCAAGTTTCGCTCGAAGCCCGAAACGGCAACATTACTCTGGAGGGCGATCTCGATGCCGGCTCAGGAAACGTCAGCCTGACGGCCGAGAACGGCGCGGTCACTACCGACCGCGCAACCGTGTCAGGCAACGAGCTGACCGTCCGTGCCGGGGGGCGGATCTCCCTTGAAACCTATGTCGATGCGCTTCGTGCAGTGAACACGGGCGCGGAGCCGGATCCGTCCATTTCCCTGCTCAACGGCAAGTCCATCGAGTTGAAGGAAATCAGCCAGAACGGGGGGTCGATTCACATTGAAACCTCTGATCTGGCCGAAGATAACGCCGCCGATATCCGGGTGGCAGGGCTGGTCTCGGTTGGCCCGGACGGATATGCGACTCTTGATGCCCGCGGCGCGATCGTGAATGCCGGCGGGACGGTAAAGGCCAGGATGCTGAACGCTTTCGCAACGCGCGGGGTGGCGCTGAGCACCGAAGTGGAAGATATGTATGTGTCCAATACGGACAACGCCACCCATTCGGATATCAATATCCTGAACCGGGGAGCCTTGACCGTAACCGGCTTATATCAAGACGGCGGCAACGGGAACATCAATTTCGAGAATTACGGGGCGGTGGTCGTCGGCTACTCCGGGTCCTCCGACAATCCGGATTTTCCGGAATACTCGGGTTCGGTCGCGGTGCAAACTGGAGCGGGAAATATCAGCCTGACCGCCAACAGTCCGATGACCATCAACGGCGTGGTCGAATCCGAATCCGGAGGCATCAGTCTCGTCGCAAATCCGAGTGCAAACGGCAACGATGATCTGGTCATCAACAGCACGCTCAGGACCGCAGGCGCGATTGCCCTGAGGGCGGGAGGCAGGGTCGAGATCAATGTCACCCCTGAAGGCAATTACACGGTGCAGCAATTCATCGGCCGCAGCAACGCGAACGCAACCGACGCGATCAACACCATCACCACGACAATCAACCAGTCACTTAACAATGTCGGACAGTCGGGCAACGCCAACGATCTCGCGCAGGGCGACGACGGCACGGGGGACGATGAGCAGGACGAGAACAGCCGGTATGACGGCGCGGACAACAACACCGGAGCAAGCGATGAGACGCCAGCTACGAAACTGTATTGCAACTAGCGCGCTGCTGCTTCTGCTCTCGCTGTTCTGCGTCTCCAGTGCATGGGCGGCGCAAGCGGTCGGCAAGGTCGTCAATCTGAACGGCCCGCTGCTGGCGCGCAAGGCGGACGGCACGATGAAGGTGCTGGCGCAGAAATCCGAAGTGCACAACGGCGATACGCTCGTCACCGAGAAGAACGTGTATGCGCGCATTCGTTTCATCGACGATAGCGAAGTGACGCTGCGACCCAACTCGCAGTTCAAGATCGAGAACTTCTCTTTCGACGAATCGGCACCCGGTGCGGACGATGCCAGGTTCAATCTGGTCAAGGGCGGGCTGCGCGCGGTGACCGGCGCACTCGGCAAGCGC